>JANLHE010000622.1 GCA_024653875.1 Acidobacteriota bacterium | reverse complement strand
TACCTCGGCGCCCAGTCCAACAGCCTGGCGTTCGCCCTGTCGGTCGAGAAGCTGCTGGGCCTGGAGATGCCGGATCGGGTGACGTACATCCGCGTGCTCATCGCCGAACTGCAGCGCCTCAACAGCCACCTGGTGTGGCTGGCGACCCACGCCATGGAAATCGGCGCGGTGTCGGTGATGATGTACGCCTTCCGCGAGCGCGAGCAGTTGCTCAACCTCAACGAGATGCTCGCAGGCTTCCGGTTGTTTCCGAGCTACATCCGCGTGGGCGGCCTGCGCGAAGACCTGCCGCGCGACTTTCACGCGGCCGTCAAGGAACTGCTCGACAAGATGCCGAAGGCCATCGACAACTACGAGCTGATGCTCACCAAGAACCAGATCTGGATCAAGCGCACCAAGGGCGTGGGCGCCCTCTCGAAGGAGCAGACGCTGTCGCTCGGCCTGGTGGGCCCGATGGCGCGCGCGGCGGGTATCGACTACGACGTGCGCAAGACCTGGCCGTACCTGAAGTACGAGACGTTCGACTTCACGGTGCCCACGCGCACCGCCGGCGACGTCTTCGCGCGGTACCAGGTGAGGATGGAAGAGATGCGGCAGAGCGTGAAGATCTGCCAGCAGGCCCTCGAGCGCATCACGCCCACAGGGGTCTACGACTGCGGCGACTACCGCGTGGTGCCGCCGCCCAAGGACCGGGTCTACACGGAGATGGAGGCGCTGATCCAGCACTTCCTGATCTACTCGCAGGGCTTCACCGTGCCCAAGGGCGAGGCGTACGTGCCGGTCGAGGGCGCGCGCGGCGAGCACGGATTTTATGTCGTGTCCGACGGCGGCAACCGGCCCATGCGGATCAAGTCGCGTGCGCCGTCGTTCCTGGCCTGCCAGGCCCTGCCGCACATGATTCGCGGCGGGCTGATCGCGGACGTGATTGCCGTGATTGGATCGACTGACGTCGTGATGGGGGATGTGGATCGATGAGTTTTCACCCATTGATGGATTACGGCAAGAGCCACCACCAGTCGTCGCGGACGCTGGCCGACGAAGGCCCCGAGTTCACCTTCACCCCGGAGCACCTCGCGAAGCTCGAGGACATCTGCTCGCGTTACCCGGCCGAGCGGCGCAAGTCCGCCGTGCTCGCCGCGTTGTACATGGCGCAGCGCCAGCAGGGCTACATCTCGCGCAACGCGATGCGGGCCGTGGCCGCCGCCATTCGCTGCACGACCGCCGAGGTGGAAGACGTCGTGTCGTTCTACACGATGTTCTACCAGCGCCCGGTCGGCCGCCACGTGCTGCAGGTCTGCCGCACGCTGTCCTGCGCGCTCAACGGCGCCGAGCGCGTGACCGAGGAACTGCAGAAGGTGCTGGGCATCACGCCGGGGCAGACCACCGCCGACGGCGAGTTCTCGCTCTTCGAAGTGGAGTGTCTTGGCGCCTGCGACCGCGCGCCGGTCGTCGGCGTCAACGATCACTGGCACGAGTGCCAGAAACCGGAAGACGCCAGGGCGCTGGTGGATGGCCTGAAGGCCAGGGGCGCGGCGTCACTCACGGGCTGCCATTTGGATAAAGAGCGGTGAGATACACATGGACTTAATCCTCACCCCTCACGTGAACACGCCGAATGGCTTCACGCTCGACTTCTACACGAAGCAGGGCGGATACCAGGCATTGAAGAAGGCGCTGGCGATGACACCCGAGGCCGTCGTGGACGTCGTCAAAGCCTCGGGCCTGCGCGGCCGCGGCGGCGCCGGATTCCCCACCGGCATG
>JANLHE010000617.1 GCA_024653875.1 Acidobacteriota bacterium | reverse complement strand
TTCGTTGATGTTTCCTCGCATTTCTTGACGGATTATACGCGCCATTGAGCGCCAACGGTGCGCTATGAGCGCACGCACGGATTGCCGGAGGAGGGAATCGAAAAGGCCCGGAACAGGCCCGTGTCTATTGGGGTGCGCTCACGCTGGCGGAAAAGTTACCGCCTTAGTTACCGCCTACCGCCTTCACCCACACGGCCAGCGAGCCGTCCTCCCGCAGCCGCCGGCTGACGCAGACGCCCATGCGCTTGGCGGTGGTGTAGAGGTTGCGGATGGAACGGGGCGCCTCGTCGGCCGGCAGCACGACAGCTTCGCCGGTCGCGGCGGCGGCGATGGCGGCCGTGATGATGCTCGGCACGCGCCCGGGTTTCCGGTACTTCTGCGTGGCTTCAGCGATAGGTATGCGAGTCATAACCGACATCATAAACCCAAACCGCGATGCGTCATCTACCAGCCTCCGGCGTCTTCCAAGATGCGCCTAACCATGAGCGCGACGGCGGCGACGTGCCCCGGGCTTCGCTGGAGGAGTTCTGAGAGGTCGCGCGTGATCGCCTCGATCTGCGCGGTCTCCTGCGTCCAGTCGGGCGAGGGCGTCGGCGATGCGACTTTGGATCTGCAGCAGGGTGTCTCGCGCCTCGAGTAGATCAGGCGCAGCCCGGTTAGCGACATGTGATCCTCCTGGAAGCGAGGAGGATAATGCAAGAGTGTGACCGGGCAGGTCACGGCGGGCTGGTGCCCGCTGAACCTCGGTCGGCTTAGGCATTGAGAACAGTTCCGGCGCGGCCACGTCGAAAAACGCGGCAATTCCGTCTAGGTATCGCAGCGAAAGGGCGCGCGTCCCTCCCAGTATTTCGCTGATCCATGCATCGCTTTTGCCGAGCGCCTCGGCGAGCGCCAATTGTTTCCGGTCCCCCAGCCTGGCCTTGATTGAGGAGCGTAGGGCGTATTCCGTCTGCGTTTCCTGCCGTTCGCGCCTGTTCGCCATTAGCGAATATGTACCGCCCAGCATAACGCAAGTCCCGGCCACTCAACGGGTTACGCGAAGCGCGAAAAATACTTCGCGGAAACAGCTTTTTCGCTTGACACGCGCTTCGCGTTTTGCGAAGATTCGCGCATGGCGAAACGCAAGCCGACCGCCCTACGGCAATGGCTGAACAGCCGCGAGGAAACGCAAACCTGGCTAGCTGATCAGTTGGGCATCTCCGATGCGTTCGCGTCAGAACTGTTGTCCGGCAAGCGCACGCCGTCCCTGTCTCTTGCCGTTCGTATCGAGACTTTAACCGGCATCGCGCCGCGCGACTTGGCGGGGGTCGCATGACCCTCCTGCACCCCTTCCGCGCCATCGGCCGTTTCTTCGCAGGCATCCTGACCACGCCTGAGCCCACGCGGCTCGACGCGGGCGCGGCTCGCGCGTTCCGTGGCGGGTTCAAGTCGGCGGAAGTGCGGCGGGACGGCTCGCTTGTCTGTTCGGCCTGCCAGCGCGTATTCGCCAGTTACAACCTGTTCCGCGGCCACGTCTGCAAGGGTCGGTAGGTTGTCCATGCCTTCCAGCATCGCGCACGCAACCGCATCGGCGCACCCCGTATTGCCGGACACGGCGAGGGGTCACATGGCGAAAGCCAATGTCCAGATCCCGGACGACTGGCCTGAGCGCATCGGCCGCGCCGTGCAGCGGGCCGTCTCGCTCGTCGGCTGGTCGCACAAGGAAGCAGCAGCGAAGGTCGGCGTGGACGATGCCGAGTTCGGGAAGTGGCTCAGCGGGGGACGCCGCCCGCAGTTCGATCGGCTGTTCGCGATCGAGGAATTGCGCCAGCCGTTGATCCTTTCGCTTGCCGGGTTGGCGAACGACGTGGAAGTGGTTACGGAAATTAGGATGCGGAGGACCACGTGAACGTCGCGCTAGTGAAGTACGACGCTGCGTGCCGGGCGCTTGCTGAGGCTAAGGCTATCGACGAGGTGAAGCATATCCGCGACGTGGCCGAAGCGATGCGCGCCTACGCTAAGCAGGCCAAGAACAAGCAGTTGGAAATGGACGCGGCCGAGATTCGCATCCGCGCCGAGCGCCGCGTGGGCGAGCTGATGCAGGCGCAGCGGGAGACAGTCGGACTGGCGCCTGCGGGGCGATACAAGCCAATTGGGTCCGATGGCGACCCGATTGAAACGCCCCCCACGTTGGCCGAGGCCGGCATCGACAAGCACTTAGCCGATCGGGCGCGCAAGTTCGCGGCCGTGCCGGCGGAGACATTCGAATCAGAAATCAGCGAGTGGCGCGGGCGAGTCGCACAAGAGGGCGAACGCGTCAGCGCGCGACTAATGCACGAGGGTGAGAAGCGAATCAAGGTTGGACCGCCGAGCGACGGGTTGCAATTCGCACGGATCGCCATCATGAAGCTGGAAGAAATCCGGCCCAACGATGTGCAGCGTCAACAAGCGTTCGACATGGTGAGGAGATGGATTGATGAGAGACAAGCCAAAGCTGCAATGCACGCGTAAGTACGACCTGTTCGAGATGCACGAGCTGAACCGGCCGCTCCATGACGATCCGCGCCTGCTGGCCTCGATGCAGAAGACCGGGTTCATGCCGTCGTCGCCGATCCAGTGCGTGCGTAACGGCAGCGGAACGCTGAAGGTCGTGCGCGGGCATCATCGGCTGACATACGCGAAGCGTCTCGGCCTGCCGGTCTGGTTCGTCGTGGACGACACGAAGACCGACCTGTTTGATCTGGAGGGCGGCAAACAGGCGTGGACCGCGGCGGACTTCATGCGTGCGCGTGCGGCCGGCGGCAATACCGACTGCGCGCGGCTGGTGGAGTTCCAGAAAAAGCACGGCCTCACTCTAGCCATTGCGGCGAGCCTCCTTGGCGGGCAGAGCGCCGGCAGCAACAACCACGTGCGGATGGTCAAGGAAGGCACGTTTAAGATCGGGACCGACCTGTCGCACGCGCACGAGGTCGTCTCGCTGGTCGAGCACTGCCGCGCGAGCGGAATCGCCTTTGCGGCGTCGGCGGCTTTCGTGGCCGCTTTGTCGATGTGTCTGCGCGTGCCTGATTTGGACAGGTCTGTGCTGCGGCATCGGATCAAGCTGCACGGCTTCATCATGCGGTCACGGTCGACCCGCGATGAATATCTGAAGGAGATCGACGCGCTCTACAACTACGCCGCGAAAACCTCGCGCTTCCCAGTGGAGTTCAGGGCGCAAGAGGTCTCGCGCGAGCGACAGCGAACATTCGGCGGCCGTAGTCCCAACAACAAGCCGCGCCGCATGCCCATCGTGGCCAAGCCGAAGAAGGCAGGCGCCCGCGCGTCGGCGCACTGAGCCAGAGGACCGCATGAGACTTCAGCCCCGCACCCCGTCTGCCCCGATCGTGAGCGCCCCGCCGCTTTGTCGGATTCATGGCGTCCCGCTGGTCTGGGATCTGGCGAACGTCCTCTGCTGTTTGAAATGCAGGCATGCCGCGGCCCATCTGGTGACGGACGCGAGCGCCCGCTTACTGGTGGATCTGGAAATCACGGCAGGGCCGCAGGAGGCTGCATAGACCATGTGTAATTTTCTCAGCGCCCTGGCACTCAAGAACGGCGATCTACTTCTCCATCCGATGCTCGACTCGCACTCGGATCTGGTGCGCTATTTCAAGATCCCAGACGCCCGACAAGGACATCAACATTTCGCGAAGGTGGAACTCACGCCAGAGGATTGGATGGACGTGAGCACATGGAAGTTCCAGCTAGACGAAGACTCAGCGCCTATCTGGTGGGAGGACGTGGCGGCTCGGGTTGAAGCCGATCTGCGCCAGCGGGCGAACCGCATGATCCTCCGCGACGGCGAGCACGAGCTGATCGTGGATGGCTGCTGGATTATCGGTGGCACCGCGAAGATCCGCGACGTGCGCTCTGGGAGGATCGTGCGCGTTCAGGACAGCGCGAGCATCCGGGACGTGCGGGGCAGCGCGAGCATCCAGGGCGTGTGGGACAGCGCGAGCATCCGGGACGTGGGGGGCAGCGCGAGCATCCAGGGCGTGCGGGGCAGCGCGAGTATCCGGGACGTGGGGGGCAGCGCGAGCATCCGGGACGTGGGGGGCAGCGCGAGCATCCGGGACGTGCGGGGCAGCGCGAGCATCCAGGGCGTGTGGGACAGCGCGAGCATCCGGGACGTGGGGGGCAGCGCGAGCATC
>JANLHE010000610.1 GCA_024653875.1 Acidobacteriota bacterium | reverse complement strand
TCTGCGCGAAGGCCGCGCGGTTGCCGCTGGCCAGAGGGCGCAGGGCCGCGCCGATCGTGTTGGCGTCGTTGCCGCCGGCAAACACGGTGACCAGGGTGGCCTGGCGGTCGATAAACGGGAGTTCGCCGTCGACGAAGTTCGCGGCGATTTTCAACCCGAGGGCGTTGCCGATGTCCATGATCTCCCGGCTGAGCACCGCGCCGGGAATGCCGAGGTTCAGGAACGTCAGGTCGGCATTCGCCGCGCGCAGGCGGCGCGCCACTATCTGCACGTAGCCCGTGCCGTCCGGGCACTGGGTGAACGGCACGCAGGGGGCGCTGCCGCCATACCCGACGGCGTCGCTCGCGCCGACCGCCGTGTAACTGGCGGCGCCGGCCACCGGACCCGGCTCGGTTGGGCCCGTGACCTTATCGCACCCGCCGAGGCCCAGCAGCGCGGCAAATCCGACCACAATTAAAGACGTCGGGTGTCTTTTTCGTCGAAAAAGACACCCGACGTCTTTTTCGGGACTGTCAGCTGGGGCGAATCCGTCTTCGCCAATCTGCCCGTAAAGCGCCATTTCGTCGATCAGCATGACGATTCCTGTACCAGTAACAAAGACGTCGGGTGTCTTTTTCGACGAAAAAGACACCCGACGTCTTTTCAGGAGGGGGTGACAACGAGGTCGTAGCCGCGCGCGTCGGAAATGGTCGCGTCCACCAGGGTCCCGGGCACCAGTGTCGCGGGGTCGCAGTTGTCGAAGTACACCATCGCATCGATGTCGGGGGCCTGGCCCTCGAGACGGCCCAGCATGACCAGCTCGGACTCGGGGGAGGGGCCGTCCACCATCACGCGCACGCGGTCGCCTTTGCGCGCCTTCATGCGCGCGGCCACGATCTGCTTCTGCAGCTTCATCACCTTGTTGCGGCGCGCCTGCTTGACCCTGGCCGGCACGTCGTCCACGAGGTCATGGGCGCGCGTGCCTTCCTCGTGCGAATACGTGAACACGCCGACATGGTCGAACTGCGTGTCACGCACGAAGTCCAGCAGCTGCTCGACGTCGGCGTCGGTCTCGCCGGGGAATCCGACGATGAACGTCGTGCGCAGCGTCACATCGGGAACCGTGCGGCGGATGCGCGCCAGCAACTTGTCGTACGCCTCGCGATTGCCGGGGCGGCGCATGCGGCGCAGCACGTCGGCCGAGGCATGCTGCAGGGGCAGGTCGATGTAGTTGCAGACCTTCGGGCACTCCGCCATCGCCGCCAACACGTCGTCGGTGATGGTGGTGGGGTAGAGGTAGAGCAGACGAATCCACTCCAGGCCGGCCACGTCGTTGAGCCGGCGAAGCAGCGTGGCGAGCGCGCCGCGGTACCCCTTGTCGATGCCGAAGAACGTAGTGTCCTGCGAGATGAGCAGCAGCTCCTTGACGCCCTGCGCCGCCAGATGCTCGGCCTCGCGCACCACCGCGTCGACCTCGCGGCTGCGGTACTTGCCGCGCAGCGTGGGGATGATGCAGAACGCGCACGTATAGTCGCAGCCCTCGGCAATCTTCACGTACGCAAAATGCGAGGGGGTGGTCAGGACGCGCGGGGTATCGGTCTCGTACAGATAGGTCGGTGCGGAGTGCGCAGTGCCTGGGGTCCTGAAGTCCTCAGACCGATACAGCCGCAGCGGCGTGGGCTGGCCGGCGATCGCGCCGACGATCCCGGGCACTTCGCCGGTGCCGAGGCAGACGTCGATCTCGGGAATCTCCGCCTTCAACTGGTCACGATACCGCTCGGCGAGGCAGCCGGTGACGATCAACTTCTTGCAGGATCCGTCGCGCTTGAACTGCGCCATCTCGAGGATGGCATCCACGGATTCTTCCTTCGCGTTGTCGATGAACGCGCAGGTGTTGACGACGATGACGTCCGCCGTGGACGCATCGGCGGTCAGCTCGTGCCCGGCCTGTTTGGCGAGACCCAGCATGACCTCGCCATCAACGAGGTTCTTGGGACAACCGAGCGACACAAAACCTATGCGCATTATGGGTACAGCCGATACAGCATCCGCGGATACGGGATGGCCTCGCGCAGATGGTCAAGCCCGCAAATCCAGGACACGACGCGCTCGATGCCCATGCCAAAGCCGCCGTGCGGCACGCTGCCGTATCGGCGGAGATCGAGATACCACTCGAACGCATCCTGCGGCAGATTGTGTTCCTTGATGCGCTGCAGCAGCAGGTCGAGGTCTTCCAGGCGCTGGCCGCCGCCGATGATCTCGCCGTAGCCCTCCGGGGCGAGCACGTCGACCGACATGGAGACTTCGGGCCGGCCGTCCATCGGCTTGAAGTAGAACGCCTTGATCTCGCTCGGGTAGCCGGTCACGGCGACCGGACCATCGAAGTGTTCGGAGAGCGCGGTTTCGTCGGGGCTGCCGAAGTCGCCGCCCCACACAAACGGCAGGCCCTTGTCCTGCAGCAGTTTCACCGCGTCGTCGTAGGTGATGCGCGCGAACGGCGCGGTGATGCGCGCCAGCTTCGCCGTGTCGCGCTCAAGGACCTTCAGTTCCTTCTGCCGGCGATCCAGCACGCGGCCGATGACATGGGTCACCAGTCCCTCGGCCAGGGTGATGACATCGTTCAGATCGGCGTAGGCCACTTCCGGCTCCACCATCCAGAACTCGGTCAGGTGGCGGCGCGTCTTGGACTTTTCCGCGCGGAACGTCGGGCCAAAACAATAGGTGCGGCCCAGCGCCATCGCGTTGGCTTCGTTGTACAGCTGGCCGCTCTGCGTCAGGTACGCCGTCGTGTCGTCGAAGTACTGCACCGGGAAAAGCGTGGTGGTGCCCTCGCAGGCCGACGGCGTGAAGATCGGCGTGTCGGCGAGGATGAACCCGCGGCTGTTGAAGTAGTCGCGCACCGCGTCGATCACTTCGTGCCGGATGCGCAACACGGACTGCTGGCGCTGCGAGCGAATCCAGAGGTGCCGGCGGTCCATCAGGAAGTCCACGCCGTGTTCCTTTGGCGTGATGGGGAAGTCGGTGGACGCGCCAACGACCTCCAAGGCCGTCACATCGAGCTCGAATCCGCCGGGCGCGCGGGTGTCCTCGCGCGGCGTGCCGGACACGATGATCGCGGATTCCTGCGAGAGGTGGTCCGCCGTGGCGAAGGCCTCGTCGCCGACGGCGGCCTTGGACATCACGGCCTGGATGAAGCCGGAGCCGTCCCGCACCTGCAGAAAGTGGATCTTGCCGCTGGAGCGCCGGCCCGCCAGCCACCCCTTGAGGGTGACCGGGGTGCCGACATGCCTGGCGATGTCTTCGATATAGACGTGCATCCTTTTGATACTACCGGAATTCCTCGACGTACTGCGCCAGCAGGGTGAGGAGGGGCGCGAATCTGGGGTGTTTGTGCAACTGCTGCCTGGCGTAGCGGAGCGTCCGGGGCATGTACTGGATATACACCGTGTTGGTCCGGGTGGTGGTCTGGTAGCCGAAGGTGCCCAGGGCCTTGAGATTGCGCTGGAGGGCCATCTCGTCAAAACGGCGGCGGAAGGCCTCGGCCTCCCCGGACCGGCCGGCCAGCGCCAGGAAGCAGGCGAGCAGTTCGTCCACGTCCTCGTTCGAGATGTCGACGTACGAATCGCGCAGCAGCGACACGAGGTCATAGGTGTCCGGCCCCATGCGCGCGTCCTGGAAGTCGATGATCCACAGCTGGCCATCCGAGAGCATCAGGTTGCGGCTGTGGTAGTCGCGATGGCACAACACCCGCGGCTCGTTGGCCAGGGTGTGCACCAGCGCGCCAAGCTCGGCGCGCAGCGCGTCGCGGTGACCGGGCGCAAACGTCACGCCCCGATAGGCTTCGAGGAAATGCTTGATGAAGAAGTCCATCTCCCACGTGAGCTTCTCGGCGTCGAAGGCGATGCCGTACGGAATGTACTTCGGGTCCTGCAACTCGCGCCCGCGCCGCTGCATCACCTCGATGAAGCCGACAGCCTGCCGGTACAGCGCCGCGTGCGCGGCGGCCGGCGCGGCCCCCACGTGTGCCTGCAGCGTCACGTCACCCAGGTCGTCCAGCGCCAGCACGCCGTGGTCGGCGGCTTCGCCGAGAATGCGCGGCACGGGCACGGGCATC
>JANLHE010000607.1 GCA_024653875.1 Acidobacteriota bacterium | reverse complement strand
TCGCCGCCAGCTGATTCTCGACAATCGTGTGGAACGTTGCGTGGAGGCGCACCCGCGGAGTTGCCGGATGGTGGCGACGATGGTACCGCACGACGAGGTTGATCTGCGTCTCTTCGTCGAGCTCGAGCCACGCGATATCTTCCGGCTAACGAAAGAGTATTAACCTGCAACGCCCGGCCATATTCCTGCGAATTCTCACTGTATAAGACTTGGTTGCACTACTGGGGAATCGCCGGAACGTGTTTCGGACACCCAGCCCGCCTCGGTTCACCACGTGCGTGTAGATCATCGTCGTGCTCACGTCGGCATGATGCCTGAACGTGTGACAACTCACCCTTTTCGCGAGGCCGGCCTCGCGCGCCGCGCGCGCCACGGCGCGCTGCACAACCGTCTCATGCAGATGGAAGCGCGTCGGCCCGCCCCACCGAGGATCCCGGCAAATGCGGGCGGCCGGAAACACGAACTGCCAGCCCCACTCGGTCGCCGCATTCGGGAACTTCCGCGCCAGAGCATCGGGCAACACCACGCGCCCGAACCCATGCGTCCGATCCCGATCATGCATCCGCTTCACCGCCGCCAGATGAACGGCCAGCGGCGCCTTTGCCACCGACGGAAGGGGCACAAGCCGATCCTTCCCGCCCTTGCCACTCCGCGCCATGACTACCAGCAGCCGCTCGGGCATCCGTGCCCGCACGATACCCCCGAGGGCACCCAGGGGTTGCTGCAACACGTGACGATAAAGGAAGGCCACTGCCGCCAGCGCCTGGTTCTGGGTCGAGGCGCTCACGTTCTCTAATACGCCCTACGGCCGGACGTGTGTCTGCAGAAACGCCGCGCGCTCACGCGCATCTTCACGCCGCGGCCACTCGTCCACGGGCCACGGCAGCCGCCACGTCCAGTTGTGAGGGCCAACCGTGGCGGGCGTGTTGATGCGGTCGCGCCAGCCGAACACATCCTGGATGGGAAGAAAGAGGTGGCTGGACGCGCGCGTGGCCATGAGCCGAAGCAACGCATCGCGCAGCGCGCCGGTCCACGGCGCCGCGGGGTCCCAGTGGCCCACGCCCGCGCGCCGCATCACGTCTGCCAGCGCCGCGCGGTCGTCGCCTGACGCGGCGTCCCACCACGCCGCCATGGGTTCCGTGTCGTGCGTGCCGGTCGTCGCCACCGAACAGACCGGATAGTCCGACGGCGCCGTGAACGGCTGCCCGTGCTCGTGCCACGCGCGCTCCCAGCGCAGCACCTTGTACCCGCCAATGCCCATGCGCGCGATGGACTCGCGCACGAAGCCGGGCACCGTCCCCAAGTCCTCGGCCACCACGTCGGCGCCCTGCTCGCGGAACACCGCCATCACCTGCTCGCCCTGCCACAACTGCGTCGGCTGGTCGGGCGGCAGGAAGAAGTGCGCCCCGTCCGGCGCCTTGCCGTACGTCCGATAGAAGCCCACCAGGTGGTCGACCCGGAAGCCGTCGTACAGCGCCGCCATCCGCCGGGCGCGCTGGTGCAGCCACGCAAAGCCCGAACGATGAATCACATCCCACCGGTACATCGGCAGGCCCCAGTCCTGCCCGCTGGCGCTGAACGCATCAGGCGGCACCCCGACCGACACGTCCATCAGGAACTCGTCCTGCCGCGCCCACACATCCGCGCTGTGCATATCCACCACGAACGGCAGGTCGCCAAACAACACCACGCCGTGCGACCGCAGCGCCGCCCGGGCCGCGCGCCACTGCTGGTCCGCCACCCACTGCACGTACTGCTCAAACAGAATCCGGTGGCCGAGGCGCCGCCGCACCTCGTTCAGCGGTCCGGGCTCCCGCCGCGCCACGTCGGACGGCCAGTCGCGCCACGTCCCCTGGGGCCAGTGCGCCGCGCACGCCTGGAACAACGCGTAGTCATCCAGCCACCACCGCTCACGCGACATGAACCCGGCCAACTCGCCCGCGCGAATGGTCCGGTGGTTCCACTCATCCTCGATGAAACACTCGAACGCCAGGAAGAGCGCGGATTCCTTCACCTGGCGCACAGCGGCAAACCGCACCTCGGCACTTGCGCGCGCGGCGTCAAGGCGATCCCGCAGTTCCGACGCCATCTCCGCCACGCCGCCAGCGCGCTGAAAGTCCTCCACTGCCGGCAACGACACGTAGATGGAATCAATCGCCATCGCCGAGCACGCCGAATACGGCGACGTCTTCCCCGGGGGCATCGTCCCCACCGGCAGGAGCATCAGTTGATCGCCGCCGGCCGCCGCGAGCCATTCCCCCATGGGGACAAGGTCCGGAATTTCGCCGATGCCCCAGGAGGAGGAGGACGGCATCGAGGACAGGGGAAGGCTGATCCCTGTGTGCCGGCTCACTGGGCCAGCTCCAGGCACGCGCGAATGCCGGCCGCGAAGGCGTCCGGCTCGGGCAGGAGGCTCACCACGATGTGGGCGCCGCGGTGGCAGTCAAAGAAGTACCCGGGGTGCACCACGACGTGGGCGTCGGTGAGGAGCCGAAGGACGAGCGCCTCCTCGCCAATGGTCTCGGGAACCTGAATCAGCGCGGACCACCCGCCTTCGGGTGGCACCACGCGGAGCGACGGATAGGTAGCGGCGGCGTCAACGAGCACACGGTAGTTCTCGTGAATGCGCGTCCTGATGACATCGCGCACGGGCGCGCTCTCGGCGATGAGCCTGGGCGCCGCCACCTGCACGGGCGTGGACACCGACAGGTACGTGTCGCAGATCACCTCCAGGCGTTCCAGCGCCTGCGCCACCTCGCCGGCCGGTCCGCTCACCACCATCCACCCAAGTTTCACCTGCGGCAGGCCGGCGGACTTGGAGAGGCCGCCCAGCGTGAAGGTCAGCACGCGGGACTCATCGAGCAAGGACGACGCGTCGGCGCGCGGCGCGATCGGGAAATCCGCGAAGACCTCGTCGCTGATGAGCGCGAGATCCCGTTCCTGCGCGAACGCCGCGAGCCATTCGTGGTCATCACGCCGCAGCATCGATCCCGTCGGGTTGTTCGGCGACACCACGAGCACCGCCCGGGTCCGCAGGCCACACGCGGCGATGACGCTCTCGCGGTCAATCGACCAGGCGCCGTGCTCCTCAAGCCGGTACGGCACCGCCTCCACGCCGTCCAGCTGCGTCAACAATTCGAAGAGCGGATAACTCGGCTGCGGAATCAGGACGCTGTCACCGGGGTCACACAACAGCTTGAAGAGCAGCCCGTACGCTTCGCTGGTACTGGCGGTCAACACCACCCGATCGGCGCTCACGCGCACGCTCGGCGACGACATCGCGTCCGCCACCGCCTCCCGGGCGGACGCCAGGCCGAACGGCGCGGGCTCGTACGAGAGCGCGCGGCTGTCGGACAGCGATGCCAGCAGGGCCGGCGGGTACTCCAGGCTCACGCGCGTCGGGTTGGTGACCGTGAGATCGATCAGCGGCACGCGACGCCGGCGGAGGTCGGCCACCGCCTGGCTGAAGGCATTCGACGACAGGCGCGCTGGCAGGCGGGACGAAAACACGCCCACAAGTATCTCACTCCGATCGCAACGCCTCCATGACGTCCACGCGTGCCGCGCGCGCCGCAGGCACCACCGACGCCAGCACC
>JANLHE010000605.1 GCA_024653875.1 Acidobacteriota bacterium | reverse complement strand
TATGGCCACTACGGGCCGTTCTTCATTCGGATGGCGTGGCACAGCGCGGGCACGTACCGCATCGGCGACGGCCGCGGCGGCGCCGGCTCCGGCGCACAGCGCTTTGCGCCGCTCAACAGCTGGCCGGACAACGTGAGTCTCGACAAGGCGCGCCGGTTGATTTGGCCGATCAAGCAAAAGTACGGCCGGAAGATCTCCTGGGCCGACCTGATGGTCCTGGCCGGCAACGTGGCGCTCGAGTCGATGGGCTTCACGACCTTCGGGTTCGGCGGCGGCCGCGAGGACGTCTGGGAGCCGGAAGAGGACATCTACTGGGGGCCCGAGGGCAAGTGGCTCGCCGACGAGCGCTACAGTGGCGACCGCGACCTCGAGAATCCGCTGGCTGCCGTGCAGATGGGCTTGATCTACGTCAATCCGGAAGGGCCGAACGGTGTGCCCAGCGCGCTGGCGGCAGCCAAGGACATCCGCGAGACGTTCGCTCGCATGGCCATGAATGACGAAGAGACGGTGGCGCTCATCGCCGGCGGCCACACGTTCGGCAAGGCCCACGGCGCGGCTGATCCCAGCAAGTATTGCGGTCCGGAACCCGAGGGCGCGCCAATTGAGGAGCAGGGCCTCGGCTGGAAGAACACCTTCGGCAGCGGCAATGGCGCCGATACGATCTCCAGCGGCCTCGAAGGCGCCTGGACTCCCACCCCGATCACCTGGGACAACAGCTACTTCGAGACCCTGTTCGGGTACGACTGGGATCTGACCAAGAGCCCTGCCGGGGCGCAGCAGTGGGTGCCGACCAATCCCGCCGCGGCGAGCGCCGTGCCTGATGCCCACGATCCGTCGAAGCGGCATGCCCCGATCATGTTCACGACGGACCTGGCCCTGCGAATGGACCCGGCCTACGAAAAGATCTCGAGACGCTTCCTGAAGAACCCGCAGGAGTTGGCGGATGCCTTCGCCAGAGCGTGGTTCAAGCTGACGCACCGCGACATGGGCCCGATCTCGCGCTACCTCGGCCCGCTCGTGCCCAAGGAGGCGCTGCCCTGGCAGGACCCGATTCCCGCCGTCGATCACACGCTCGTCGACGCGAAGGACATCGCGGCGCTCAAGGCCAGGATGCTCGCGTCCGGGCTGTCGGTCTCCCAGCTGGTCTCGACCGCCTGGGCATCCGCGTCAACGTTCCGCGGCTCCGACAAGCGCGGCGGGGCGAACGGCGCGCGCATCCGCCTTGCGCCGCAGAAGGACTGGGAGGTCAACCAGCCGGCACAGCTCGCGACGGTTCTCGCAACACTGGAACCGATCCGGAAGGAGTTCAACGCGGCGCAGTCCGGCGGGAAGAAGGTCTCACTCGCCGATCTGATCGTGCTCGGCGGCTGCGCGGCCGTCGAGAAGGCGGCGAAGGGCGCCGGCCACGATGTGCCTGTGCCCTTCACGCCGGGGCGCATGGACGCGTCGCAGGAGCAGACCGATGTGGACTCGTTCGCCATGCTGGAGCCGAAGGCGGATGGATTCCGCAACTATCTGCAGCCCCACCAGCGCCTGTCGGCCGAGGAAATGCTGATCGATCGCGCGCAACTGCTGACGCTGACCACGCCCGAGATGACGGTGCTCATCGGCGGCATGCGCGCGCTGGATGCCAACGTCGGACAGGCGGCGCACGGGGTGTTCACGAACCGGCCCGGCGCGCTGACGAATGACTTCTTCGTCAACCTGCTCGACATGAAGATCGCGTGGCAGCCCTCGACCACGGCCGAACGCACCGCCGACGGCGTAGCCGACGGCAATTTTACAGGATGCGATCGAGCGACGGGCAAGGTCACGTGGACCGGCACCCGCGTCGACCTGATCTTCGGATCGCACTCGCAGCTCCGCGCGCTCGCGGAAGTCTACGCCTCTGCCGACGCGCAGGGGGCGTTTGTCAGGGACTTTGTCGCGGCCTGGACCAAGGTCATGAACCTCGATCGCTACGACGTGTGATTGGATGTGATTCGATATCGCTTCCGTGAGTTCACGTTGTCGCCGCAGCGGCGGCTTCTCTTCCGCGATGGGCGCGCGGTGCCGCTCATTCCCCGGTATTTCGACCTCCTGGTGCTGCTGGTCGAGCGCCGCCACGAAGCCGTGCATCGGCGGGACATCTTCGATCGCGTCTGGACCGACGTCATCGTGTCCGACAGCGCGCTCAGCCAGGCCATCCGCACCATTCGTCGCGCGCTGGGCGACGACCCCAGGGAGCCGCGCTTCATCGGGACGGTGTCGCGGCATGGGTACCGGTTCGTGTTCGCCGGCATCCAGGAAGAGGAAGAAGACGGGGCGTGGCCACCCGCGCCGGAGGGCGCGCGGGCCGTCGAGCCCGCCGTGGAAGCCGCGGCGGCCTCCGACCCGTTCGCGCCGTTGATCGAACGCATTACGCGGGTCGCGGCTGACCCGGCCGAGGAAGAAGACCAGCGCGAGGCCGCTGAACTGCTGCACGGGCTTGGCACGGCCGAGGCGCTCCGGCGTCTGGACCTGCGGCCGGGCCACGCGTTCGCGCGAGCGCTGCTGCGCGATACGCGCTGGGACGCGGCCGAGCACGGCAGCGTTCCGCTGATGGGGCAGCCGGCGGCGCTCGCCTCGGCGCGGGCGCTGATCGGGCTGCGGCTCAGACGGGCATCGCGGCAGGTGGCCGCCAAGTGGGCAGGAGCGTCGGTGGGGGGAGGACTTGCCGGGGCGATTGCAGGCGGCCTCGGCGGGTTGCTGCTCGCCAGCGTTCCCGGAAGCGCGGCTTCGTTCGCGATGGCCCCCGTCCTCGC
>JANLHE010000603.1 GCA_024653875.1 Acidobacteriota bacterium | reverse complement strand
CGCCGCGGTCTCCACCAGATCGCGCAACCCGATGTCGTGCGCCGTGAGCGCCCGCGGAAAATCCGACGCGTACTTCGGCCGGAGCACGCTGACCGTGCCCGCGGGCTGGCCGTCCAGCGTCGCGTCGATCATCACGATGGGAGTGAACTCCTGCAGGTACTCGAGCAGGTGAAATCCGCCGGTGCCGCCGTCCACCAGCGTGACACCGTCGGGCCGCCAGCGGGCGCGCTCCAGGGCCTCGACGACCCGTACGCCCACGCCCTCGTCGCCCATCAGGAGGTTGCCGATGCCGAGGACGAGGGCGCCGCGCATCATTTGCGCTCCACGAATCTGGCGCCGGTGATGATCGATGAGATCTCACCCTTCCCTTCGGTCATGTCGTGGAAGATCGACAGGTACAGGTGGATCATCGTGAAGATCACGAAGACCCAGGCGAACGCGTGGTGCCACAGCCGGACGATCGCGTCGCCGCCCATCAGCGGCGAGACCCACGCGAACAGCCCGGGGAGCCAGAACGCGCTCGTCGGCGCGTACAGGGCCGCGCCGGTGATGATCTGGAACACCGTGGCCATGAAGATGCCGAAGTAACTTGCCGCGGCCAGGCCGTTGTGTCCGACGTAGTCGATCGGCTCCTTCTGCAGCTGCAGGATATCGACCCGCAGGACGTTCACCGCTTCCCGCCACTGCGTCTTGAAGCGCCCGGCGCTGCGCGGGACGAACGCATCCCACCGCGCGTAGCGGTTGCCGGCGAACATCCAGTACAGGCGCACGAGAAAGGCGAAGCTCATCAGGTACGCGGCGGCGAAGTGGAAGAACCGGATCCACCCGAACCAGTGCGCGTCGGACGCCTCCCGCGCGGACATGAAGGCCGGCGGATTCCCGATGACAAGTCCGGTCGCGACCAGCACCAGAATGCACGAGGCATTCACCCAGTGATACATCCGGAGCGGCGCCTGCCAGACATAGACACGTTCGTAGGTGATCTCAGCCATGGCCCACCTCTCAGAAGGTGTTCAACTGGTGGACGTGCCGGCCGTGTTCGTCGTGCACGTGGACGGCGCAGGCAATGCATGGATCGAACGAGTGAATCGTCCGGAGGATCTCGACCGGTTGCTCGGTGTTGGCCACGGGTGTCCCGATGAGCGACGACTCATAGGCCGACATCTGCCCCTGGGCATCACGCGGCGAGGCATTCCAGGTGCTGGGCACCACCAGCTGGTAGTTGTCGATCTTCCTGTCGCGGATGACGATCCAGTGCGCGAGCGCGCCGCGCGGCGCCTCGGTCATGCCCACGCCCCTGGCCTCGTCCGGCCACGTGGACGGCTCCCACATCGTCGTGTTCGCCGTGCGCGTGTCCCCGGTCTTGATGTTGGTCAGCAGCTGGTTGAAGAACTCGTGCGCCCATCCGGCGATGAGCTTCGTTTCCAGGCCGCGCGCCGCGGTGCGGCCCAGCGTGGAGAACAGCGCGGCCACGGGCACGTCCAGCGTCTTGAGCGCACCGCCGACCAGTTCCTGCACTTCCTTGCTGCCGGACGCATAGGCCACCAGCACGCGCGCCAGCGGCCCCACCTCCATGGGATGGCCCTTCCAGCGAGGCGTCTTCATCCACGAGTACTTCTGTTCCACCTCCAGCTGCTCGTAGGGTGGTTTCGGGCCGGTGTAGTGCAGCTTCGTCTCGCCGTCCCACGGATGCTTGCCAGCCGAGTCCCCCTCGGCGTAGTCGTACCAGGAATGGGTCACGTACTCCTGCACCTGCATCGGGTCCTTGCCGTCCACCGACAGCACGTCGTTGAGATTGCGATTGAGGATGATGCCGCGCGGGAACTTGAACTTCGTCGGGTCGCCGTACCCGGCCACCGGCAGGTCGCCGTAGGACATGTAGTTGCTCAGGCCGCCGCCAATCGCACCCCAGTCCTTGTAGAAGGAGGCGATGGCCATCAGATCGGGCAGGTAGACCTGCTCCACGAACTGCTGCGCCTGCGTGAACAGCTGCCCGACGTGCGCGAGGCGTTCCGCGTTGATGGCGTTGACTTCATTGATGTTCAGCGAACACGGCACGCCGCCGACCAGGTAGTTGGGATGGGGATTCTTGCCGCCGAAGATCGTGTGCACTTTCACGATCTCCTTCTGCCATTCCAGCGCCTCCAGATAGTGCGCCACGCCCATCAGGTTCGCTTCGGCCGGCAGCTTGTAGGCCGGGTGGCCCCAGTAGCCGTTGGCGAAGATGCCCAGTTGCCCGCTCTCCACGAACGTGCGGATGCGCGTCTGCACATCCGAGAAGTAGCCGGGCGAACTCTTCGGCCAGCTCGACAGGCTCTGCGCCAGCTCCGACGTCTTCTTCGGATCGGCCTTGAGCGCGCTGACGATGTCCACCCAGTCCAGGGCGTGCAGGTGGTAGAAGTGCACCACGTGATCCTGCAGATACTGCGCGCAGAACATCAGGTTCCGGATCAGTTCCGCATTGGCCGGCACCTGGATGCCCAGCGCGTCTTCCACGGTCCGGACCGACGCCAGCGCGTGCACCGTGGTGCACACCCCGCAGGCCCGCTCGGTGAACGCCCAGGCATCGCGCGGGTCGCGTCCCTTCAGGATCAGCTCGAACCCCCGCACCATCGTGCCCGAGCTGTAGGCGTCCACGACCTTGCCGTCCCTGACGTCCACCTCGATCCGCAGGTGGCCCTCGATGCGCGTGATCGGATCAATGACAATGCGATTCGCCATGGCAGCCCCCTACTCGACTTTCTCGTTGATGATGTCGCGCTTGCGGACGGCGGTCAGCACCGCGTGACCCACAAGGCCGACGGTGGTCACCGCGGCCACGGCCACGCCGATCTTGTCGGCGGTGGACTCGATGCCGAAACCGGGCAGGTTGGACAGGTGGTTGTAGAACGGGCCGTTATCCCAGAAGTTCTCTTCGCTGCAGCCAATGCAGCCGTGACCCGACTGGATCGGAAAACTGACGCCGTTGTTCCACTTGGTCACGCCGCACGCGTTGTACGTCACCGGACCGCGGCAGCCCATCTTGTAGAGGCAATAACCCTTCCGCGCGTTCTCGTCGTCCCACGACTCCACGAAGAGGCCGGCATCGTAGTTGGGACGGCGGTAGCACGTGTCGTGCACGCGCCTGGAGTAGAACGCCATCGGACGCCCCACGCGATCCAGCTGCGGAATCGTGTCGAACGTCAGCAGGTGGACGATGGTGGCCGCCATGACTTCGCCGATCGGCGGGCACCCGGGCACCTTGATGATGGGCTTGTCGGTGATGATCTTGTGCACCGGGGTCGCGCCGGTGGGATTCGGGTTCGCGGCCTGGATGCACCCGTTGGAGGCGCAGCTGCCCCAGGCGACGATGGCCTTGGCGCCCGCCCCGGCTTCCTTGACAATGTCGAGCGCGGAGCGCCCGGCGATGCAGCAATACGCGCCGTCGGCCCCTGTGGGGACGGAGCCCTCGACGAGCATCAGGTACTCGCCGGGGTACTTCTTCATCGTGTCGTTCAGCGCCGCTTCCGCGGCATGGCCGGAGGCTGCCTGCAGGGTCTGCGTGTAGTCGAGCGAGATCTTGTCGAGGATGATGTCCGAGACTATCGGGTGGGAGGAGCGGATGAACGACTCGCTGCAGCAGGTGCACTCCTGGAAGTGAAACCAGACCACCGGAATGCGCGGTTTAGTTTCGAGCGCGTGCACGATTTGACCGACCTGCGAGGCCTGGATCCCGGCGGCCGCGGCCAGCCAGGTACAGAACTGCAGGAAGTCCCGGCGCGTGTGCCCCAACGACTGGGCTTGTTCCCAGATGGTCAAACGTCTGTTCATGGCGGCCTCCCAAAGGCGAGCGCGACACACACGTCGCCGATGGCGGCCTTATTGCATAACTCGCGCCAGTCGAAGGAGGCAGACTACGGAACGAAACCCAGGCTTGAAGACGCGCTCAGGCTGGCCATGAGGGGTATTCCGCACCGGTGAGCCGAGGATTCCACGCTACCGGTCGTGGAACCGGCCGAAGCGCCAGACGCCCACCGAGGTGAGCCAGGCGAGCAGG
>JANLHE010000602.1 GCA_024653875.1 Acidobacteriota bacterium | reverse complement strand
GCCAGCGCGGAGATCGAGAAGCGCGCGGACTCGGTGATGTCGATCAGCATCGCGTCCACCGCCGCCAGCGTGGCCCCGCGGCACGCGAGCGTCAGGTCGCGGGTGGCCTGGGTGATGACGTCGGGCTCGGCGCCGATGGCGCGCAGGTCGTCGAACTGAGTCAGCAGGTCCAGCTCGCACTGGGCCTGGCGGGCCACCGAGGCCTCGGCCTCAAAGACGATGCGCTGGCGATCGGCGGGCGTGAACACGAACGCGCTGTCGGCCAGCGGTCCCACGGACGGGTGCGCGGCCGTGCGCGCCAGCACGCGGAAGAGCTGCTCCCAGACCAGGTAGTCGGGAATCAGCGTGGGCGACACCCGGCCGCTGATTTCCACCAGCTCGTCGCCGCGCGACGTCACGCCTTGCGCCGCGACCGGGGCACTCGCCACCAGCAGGGCGACGGCACACGCCATCAGATTCCTGACCATGTAAGGGACAAACTAACACGGAGCCGGGGCGTTGGCCCGGCGGACTTGTAAAATGATGTACACGAAATGCCACTGCTGACGCTCGACCATCTTTCGACCGCTTTCGGTCATGTTCCCCTGTTGGACGATGCGTCGATGCAGATTGAGGCGGGCGAACGGATCGCCGTGGTCGGCCGGAATGGCACCGGGAAATCGACCCTTCTGAAGATTATCGCCGGGGATCTGGAGCCGGATGCCGGGACCCTGTGGATCGGCCCCGGGGTCAAGGTCTCGCGGCTGCCCCAGGACGTCCTGGAGGCGAGCGCGGACACGCGGCGCGTCCATGAGGTGGTGTCGGAAGGCGTCCACGGCCTGCACGAAGAAGAGTGGGAGCGCGCCCAGCGGGTGGACCAGGTGATGGACCGCCTCGGCCTCGACCCCGAGGCGCGGGTCAACGAGCTGTCGGGCGGCTGGCGGCGGCGCGTCTGGATGGCGCGGGCGCTGGCCGCCGAGCCGGACGTGTTGCTGCTGGACGAACCCACCAACCACCTCGACATCGAAGCCATCACGTGGCTGGAGGGCGTGCTGGAGAAATATCGCGGCGCCGTCATATTCGTCACGCACGACCGCGCGTTCCTGCAGCGCATCGCCACGCGGCTTGTCGAACTGGACCGCGGACACCTGACCTCGTACGCACCTGATCCCGATCCCGCCGCCAAGGGCGACACGCTCTCGGTGTACGACGACTACCTGCGCCGCAAGGAAGCGGAGCTCGCGTCCGCGGAAGTCACGCACCAGAAATTCGACAAGCGGCTGGCGCAGGAAGAAGCGTGGCTGCGCCAGGGCATCAAGGCGCGCCGCACGCGCGACGAGGGCCGCGTGAAGGCGCTGCTCGGGATGCGCGCCGAACGCGCCGCGCGGCGTCAGCAGATCGGTTCGGTGAAGCTCACGATGGAGAGCGGGGAACGATCGGGAAAGATCGTCTTCGATGTGAAGAACATCTCGAAAACGTATAAGGGTCCTGAGTCCGGGGTCCAGGGTCCCGTGGTCGCCAACTTCTCGACGCGCATCATGCGCGGCGATCGCGTGGGGGTGCTCGGGCCCAACGGCGCGGGCAAGACCACGCTGCTGCGGATCCTCGTGGGGGACCTCGCGCCGGATTCGGGCGAAGTGGTGCCGGGCACCAACGTGCAGATCGCGTATTACGACCAGCAGCGCGAGCAGCTCGATCCTGAACGCACGGTCGTGGATACGGTGGCCGACGGCAACGACGTGGTGACGGTCGGCGGACGCAGCCGGCATGTGCATGGCTACCTCGAAGACTTCCTGTTCCCGCCGGCGCGCGCGCGGTCCCAGGTGAAGGCGCTGTCCGGTGGTGAGCGCAACCGCCTGCTGCTGGCGCGCCTGTTCACGCGCCCCGCCAACGTGCTGGTGCTCGACGAGCCCACCAACGATCTGGACATCGAGACGCTGGAGTTGCTCGAAGCGCAGCTCGCCACGTTCGACGGCACGGTCCTGCTGGTCAGCCACGACCGCGCGTTCCTCAACAACGTGGTCACCAGCACCCTCGCCTGCGAGGGCGACGGCGTCGTGCGCGAGTACGTCGGCGATTACGACGACTGGTTGAGACAGAGGCCGTCGTCTGGTTCAACGGGTTCGACCGGTTCGACAGCGGCCGCAGGCTCGACCGGCTCGACCGGCTCGACCGTTCCGGCGAACAAGAAGCTGTCCTTCAAGGAGCAGCGCGAGTTCGATGCGCTGCCGGCGCAAATCGAGACACTGGAACGGAGCATTGCCGCGGGCGAGGCGACGCTCGCGGATCCGGACTTCTACCGCACGGGCGCCCAGGCCATT
>JANLHE010000590.1 GCA_024653875.1 Acidobacteriota bacterium | reverse complement strand
CCGGCGAACTCCAGCGGCTGACGCATCACGGCCCGGTAGCTGGCGAGCTTCAGCGACTGCGATCCGAACCCGTCCATCATCAGCACGGTGTCCACGACGGGGCTGGTCCGGATCTTCGCCTTGTCGGGCAGCATGTCCAGCCTGAACTGGTGGACGATCAGCACCTTGGGCGGCAGGCGATGCTCCGCGATGATCTTCTCGAGCGTGTCGAGGGCTCCGTTGACGTCGGCGGCACGCATGCTGCCGATCGTCCGGCCGGGGATTTCGCAGTCCGTCATGGCGAACTCCGGGTCGAGGGCCAGGTCCACATCGGGTTCGCGCAGGAACGGCGCAAGCGCCGCCACTTCCGCCGCCACGCTCGAGCGGCCGACCTGGATATCGAGGACCAGCCGGAAGCCGTTGGCGCGCGCCTCGTCGAGCAGGGCATGGATCACGTCGGCCGTCTCACGGCGCCGCCACATCTGGTCACCGCCGGCCGTGCACTGCGCCACGACGGCCACGAGGTGATACGCCATCAACACTTTTTTCTGCGTCACCGCCGCGTAGGCGTCGGCCTGCTTCCGGAAACGCGCGATGCGCGCCTCGCCCTGCTGTTCGCCGAGTGCGCCCATCTTCGTGCTTCGCGGGTTGCCGTACCAGGTGACCAGCACGCCGTCGGCCAGCAGCGATTGCTTGACGGCGGGTCGCGGGGCGGCCAGCGCACGCGAGAGCGCGGCATCGTGCCCGTAGAGATCGTTGGCGAAGTGGATGGCGCCGTCCGGCATGACCGCGGCGGTGGCGTAGAACAGCACCACACGGATCGATGGTGCCACCGGCACGCTCCGCGAGTCCGTGCCCTCGGTGGCCTTGAGAATCGCCTCCCGCGACCACGCGCTGCTGTTGAGGACCCACTCCGCGAGGGCCACCGGATCCTCGACGCGCACGCACCCGTGGCTCAGGTCACGGCGTTCGCGCTCGAAGAGCTTGGGCGCCGGCGTGCCGTGCATGAACACCGACATGGCGTTCGGGAAGACGAACTTGATGAGGCCGAGGGAGTTCTGCGGTCCCGGGCGCTGCCGCACCCGCAGCGCGCCCTGTGCGAGCAGGCTCAACGCCTCTGGCGAGAGCGGCACGATCTCCGGCCGATCCCCATCGCCGCGCACGATCTCCATGCCGTTCTTCGCCAGGTAGCGCGAATCCTTGCGGAGTGCCGGCAGGGTTTCGTTGATCAGGATCGACCGCGGGACGTTCCAGTACGGCCGGAAGACCACGGTGTCGAGGTCCGCGGCGAACACCGGCGTGGGGGTGTTGCGGGCGCGTCCGACGATCACCTTCATGTCGACGGGCGGAACGGTGCGCGCGGGCACGGCTTCCCACGACCAGAGCCGGAACATCGGGATGTTCACGACGAGCGCCGGGCCCTGCGGGTCACGCGGCAGCCACCGCATCCGCTCCAGCGACAATTCAACCTGCCGCACCCGGGTCGGGATCGACACGCGCAAGGCGGCCTGGGTCGCCGGCCCGAGCGTCCCGTCAACGGTCAGGCCGTGGCGTTGCTGAAAGCGTCTCACACCGTCGGAGAGCGCCTGCGTGAAGACCTCCGTGGACGTGTCCGGGGTGCCGGGCGGCATATCGCCCAGCGCGATCAGGAAGGTGCGCAAGGCTGCGGCGCCCGGAAACGAATCGTCCAGGCGAATGACCTTGGTGGACGCCGGCAGTGGCGGCGGGATCTGGGCGGCCGCGAGGCCGCGATAGGCCGCCAGCGCCTGCTGCAGCGCGGCGTACTGGCGCATGCGCGGCACCAGCGTGTTCGCGACCTCGGCCGGCCGGCCGGCAGCGGCCTCGCGCACCAGCGCGGACAGATCGACCGCATCGGTGCGCTGGGACAACTGGTACCCCAGCGCGCGGCCATCCACGCGGCCCAGGTGCAGATCCTGCAGGTAGCGGAGCAGGCCCAGGCTGATCTCGTTGTCAAAGCGGGCGCCCTGCGACACCGGACTGGAGGGTCGATAGTGTTCCGGGGTGAGGCCGTGCTGGCCCGCCGTGTCGAACAAGGCCAGCGCCTGCAACGCCTGCGCGGTGGGCCGGCCCGAGCCGTCCACCCACAATAGAGGAGGAGTTGGGGGAGTCGCCTGCGCGCCACCAACCGCGACGCCGCCAGCCGACCCGAAGAGGGCCGCGATGACGATCGTCAAGCCGGTGAGCCGTGGCATGGCCGCCTACTGTGCGGCTGCGCAATCCCCGAGGAACGGAGACGACCGCAACCATTCGTCGTGCTCCGCATAGGCGAACACGAGTCCGCCGCCTTTCACACGATCAATGATACCGCGCGCCACGGCTTCCCGCACGGCGGGGCATCCCCAGCTGCGCCCGAGTCTGCCCATCGTGCGCGCCAGGTCATCACTGACATACGGCGCGCCGTGAATGACGATGGCACGTGCACGGGCGCGGTCGTTCACGCCGCGCTCAAGTCCGTCGAGGCGGAGGGAGTAGCCGTTCTTTCCGGTGTACGGTTCCGCCGTCACAAACAGACCCAGGCTCGTCTGGTGCGAGCCGTCGTCATTCGAGAAACGCGTGGCCATGTTGTCGCCACTGCCCTGGCCGTGTGAGACCAGTTCTTCGTACAGCAGCGTGCTGTGTCTCAAGTCAAACACCCACATCCGCTTGGCGGTGGAGGGCTTCGAATAGTCGATGATCGTGAGGGTGCCGGGATCGTTGACGACACCCGCTTGTTCGGCGCATCGCGCGGCCGCAAGGCCCATCTCAAGGACGGTTGGCGAGATCGAGCCACTGGGGCCGGACCACGAGGGCCCCGGGACGCTTGGCGCACCGAGAGCGTTCGCCGACAAACTGAGGGCGGTGACACAGACCAACGCTTTGAGCATGTGCAAAATTATACACCGCCACCTGGCCGGGTTCCCGTGATCGCCGCCTGAAACCGGGCGGCGACAGAACTCTTACAAAGCCGCCCACCTGACGCCCGGAGGCGTAATGTAGAGGGAGACGAGGACAGGCATCGGAGGATATATGGCGAAGAAGAAGGCCGACACCGTGCTCGCAAGGGCGGCGACGCGCGTGGGTCGAGCGCTTGGAACGGCGGCCAGGACACTGGCGGCTGCTGGAGGGCGATCGAAGGCTGCGAAGCCTGCTGCGAAGCCTGCGAAGGTTGTGAAGACGATCGCCCCAAAGACGCCCAGGCCGGCAAACACGCCCGTGCCGCAGAAGGTCAAGCGCGGTCAGGTGGTTGACGAGCGCGCCATCGTGCGAGCCTCGGCCGCGCCGCGGTGGTCGAACCGCAAGCCGCGCTGACCAGCACACGCACGTTCAACAGACACCATTGGAGGCAGAGAGATGTTTAAGAAAAAGAAGGCGGACACCGCCCTGGTCAAGACGGCTGAGCGCGTGGGCCGCACGCTGGGGCGCGGCGCCCGCGGCGTGGATACCGTGGCGAAGGCGGCGAAGAAGCTGGCGCCAAGCACCAAGCAGCGGAAGGCCGCGAAGAAGGCCGTGACGAAGGCGGTGAAGCGGGTGGTCAAGACCGCGAAGAAGGTCGCGAAGCAGGTCCGCAAGCGACGCTGACTTGGGCCCCCCGACGAGACGGTGAGCCGGTATAGACTGCCGCCGGGGGCCGGCGGCGGGCGATGCCTGCCGTGGTCCGGCCAGCTGATGAACGTGTGACAAGAGGAACCAGGCCCATGCGCATTTCCCGTTCTCTCCTTCAGGCAGTGTTGGCCGCCGCGTGCCTTGCGGCGGTGGCCGTCACCGTGCCGCTGGCCGCCCAGTTCGGCGGCGCCGCGGCGCCCACACCCGCGCTGCGCGCGGCAACCGGCGACGCGGTGACCGACGCGCTGCGCGATTTGAGCTGGCGCTCAATTGGTCCCGCCAACATGGGGGGGCGCGTGTCGGCCATCCTCGGCGTGCCGGGCGATCCGAAAACCTTCTGGGTGGGTGGCGTCGACGGCGGCGTGTGGAAGACCACCGACGCCGGCACGACATTCCAGGGCGTGTTCGAGGAGGAATTCGCCTACTCGGTCGGGTCGCTCACACTGGCGCCCTCCGACCACAACGTCGTCTGGCTGGGTTCGGGTGAAGGCGACCCGCGCAACTCCGTCGGGTACGGGAACGGCGTCTATCGGTCGACCGACGCCGGCCGCACCTGGACGCATCTCGGCCTCTCCGACTCCGAGCGCATCAAGCGCATCGTCGTCCATCCGAAAAATCCCGACGTGGCGCTGGTGTGCGCCCTGGGCCACGAATGGGGCGACAACGAGGAGCGCGGCGTCTTCAAGACCACGGATGGTGGCCGGACGTGGACGAAGGTGCTCTACATCAATCCGGAAACCGGGTGCTCGGACCTCGACATGGATCTGACCAACCCGCGCAATGTGTATGCCGGTATGTGGACGTTCCGCCGGACGCCGTGGCGTTTTGACGATGGGGGCAAGGAGACGGCGCTGTATGTGAGCCGTGATCTCGGCGACACGTGGAAGAAGATCACGACCACGCCGACTCAGCCCATGGCGCGTCCGGGTGTGTCGGTCGCGCAGGGCAATCCGAGCGTGGTCTACCTGGTGACGGAATACCCGACGGCGGGCACCCTGTTCCGATCGAATGACTACGGCGAGACGTGGACGATGGTGAATGACGACCGGAACCTGAATTTCCGGCCGTTTTATTACTCGGACGTCATCGCGGATCCCAACGATGAGAACACGGTGTTCGTGATTTCCGGCGGACAGTCCAAGTCCACCGATGGCGGCCGGACGTTCGTGCGCACGGCCGCGGGTGTGCACGGTGACCATCAGGCGCTGTGGATCGATCCGCAAGACTCGAACCGCATCCTGAACGGATCGGACGGTGGATACCAGGTCAGTTACGACGGCGGCTTCAACTACCACATCTTCCGCAATGTCGTCCTGTCGCAGTTCTATCAAATCTTCTATGACGACCGCGATCCGTACTTTGTGTGCGGCGGCCTGCAGGACAACGGGAACTGGTGTGGTCCGAGCCGCTCGAAGGCCGGCGCGATTCTGACCGACGACTGGTTCACGGTCAGCGGCGGCGATGGGTTCTACGCCGTGCCCGTACCCGGCAAGCCGCACATCGTCTATTCGAACTCGCAGGGCGGGTATTTCACCGTGACCGACACGAACACGGGCCGCGCCCGCAGCATCCCGCCGTATCCCCGGATGATTGGATCCGCGGGACAGGGCATGTTCCGGGCGAAGTATCGCTTCAACTGGAACGCGCCGATTCACATCTCGCCCCATGACGTGAACGTCACCTACTGGGGCGGCAACGTGTTGTTCCGCAGCCGGGACGAGTTCTACACGTTCGATGTCATCAGTCCCGATCTCACGAACGCTGAACCGCACAAACTGCTGGACTCGGGCGGCGAGATCTACAACGACAACACGGCGGCGGAATTTCACGCGACGATTCTCACGGTGGCCGAGTCGCCGCGTGAGAAGGGCGTCATCTGGGTCGGCACCGACGATGGCAACGTGCAGGTGACGCGCAATGACGGCGGCGCGTGGACCAAGGTGAATGCGCGCATTCCCGGGTTCCCGGCCGAATCGTGGGTCGGCAAGATTGACGCCTCGCACCATGTCAATGGCCGCGCGTATATCACGGTGGATCAGCACCGGTTGAACGACTTCACGCCGCATGTGTTCCGGTGCGACGACTACGGACAGAAGTGCGAGAACCTCTCGGCGGGATTGCCGAAGGACGATTACGCCATCGTCGTGCGTGAGGACCCGAAGAATCCGGACGTGCTCTACGCGGGGATGGAGCGCGGCCTGCAGGTGAGCCTGGATGCCGGCAGGACCTGGCACGACTTCCGGCTCAACCTGCCGCGCGTCTCCGTGCGCGACATCAAGGTGCATCCGCGCGAGAACGATCTGATCATCGGCACGCACGGCCGCGGGGCATGGATTCTCGACGACATCGCGCCGGTGCAGAACCTGGCGGCGGCGATGGCCGCCGACGTGACGCTCTTTGACGTGCATCGCGCCACGCGGTGGGAGAGGTGGGACAAGGACTCGAACCTCGGTGCCAGCACCTGGCTCGGAGAGAACCCGCCGGCCGGGGCGATGATCAACTACTTCCTGAAGGCCGACGCGCCTGCGACGGGCGCGGGGGCCGTGACCATCACGATCGCCGATGCGAACGGCGCGGTGGTCAATCGCATTCAGGACCGTGGCATGGCCGGTGTGAACCGCGTGGTGTGGGATCTGAGTTGGGCCAATCCGGCCGGGATGCCTGCCGGTGGGGGGCGTGGCGGCGGGCGCGGTGGCGGCGCGCGGCTGCCGGCGATGCCGGGGAAGTACACCGCGACGATCGTGGCGGCCGGCAGGACGATGTCGAAGACGTTCGAACTGCGCGGCGATCCCGACGTGAACCTGTCGGCCGCTGAGTATCAGGCCCAGTTCGACGCCGCCACTCGCGCGCGCGATCTGATGGTGCGGGCGTCGCGGCTGGTGACGACCGTGGATGACCTGACGCAGCAGGTCACGGCCGCCGAGGCACAGGCACGCAAAGGCGGGATGGTCAATATTGATCAGGTGCTGGAGCAGGCGGGCAGCGCGAAGGCGCAGCTCACCGCGTTGATGGACAAGCTCCGGCGTCCGCAGCCCGCGATGAACTACCGCATGTACCCGCGGCTGATGGAAGAAGTCGGGACCACGCTCGGCGGCATCGTCGGGCCGCAGGCCAAGCCGACGGCCGGGTTGCTGACCGTGCTCGCGGAACTGGAAGGCGATGCTGCCGCGCGCCAGCAGGAACTCACCAGGATCATCGACGGCTCGGTTGCCGCGTTGAACAAGATGCTGGGGGGCCAGCCCAAGATCGTTGTGCCTCGTCAGGGTGGCGGCCGATAGGCCGTCCTCAGAGCCGGAGCAGCGTGGGTGCCTCGGTTTCGAAGTAGCGCCGCACGTCGGACCAATTGAGCGGAATCAGCAGGGCCGGCAGGGGCTCGTCTTCGGCATCGCCAAAGTGGGTCAGGGCCTTCAGCAGGTGCGTTCGGCTGTACGAGACGCCTGAGTACTTCCGATCGAACCAGTCAAGGATCTGCGCCAGGCCAAAGGTCTGACCGGCGACGTACAGATCGACGAAGTCCCGCCGGCCTCCGCGGTCGCTGATGGCCGCCGCCATCATGCACGCGATATCCCTGGCATCGGCCACCTGCAGCCCCCCGAGCGGATCGGTGGGGAAGAGAAGCGGGTAGCGATAGTGGAGAAAGCTGATCGTGATGCCTCGCATCTCGGCGTGCAGCGTGTGTGGCGCCAATTCCAGATGACGAAGGCCCGGCCGGCCCTGCAGCCGGTCGCGGACGTCCTCGCTGGAGAACGGCACCGGCAGCATCAGGTCGAGATCGATTGACACACGATGGCCGAAGCGGAGGGCCAGCCCCGTGCCGCCGGCCAGATAGGCATCGTTCAACAGGCCCAGCTCATCGAGCTCGACCGCGACTGATGCCCAGCCCTCGGGAAGAACCTCAGGGTGCATCGGCTGATTGTAACGCTTCATCCCCAGCTCCTCACCGAGGCCAGCGCGGCGTCACGAAGGCCGGCGAAAGCCTTGCCGTGGACCTGATGCACGCCGCTGCGGTCCAGTAGTTGCGCGACGTTGTCCGGCGTGATGCCGCTCAGAAGCTCCCGGCCCTGGTCCATAAAGAGGGCGGCACGGAGCACGTGCTGACCCATCGCGAAGTCGATTTGTGTACCACCTCAACGCCATCACCGCCTCGTGTTGGCTACAGTCGGATAAGGGGCGGAACCGCGGGCCATCTGCGGCATTGACGTAGTACGTCATTGACGGATATTCTGATGCTGACATTTGTCGAGACGACGCACTTCACAAAGCTGATTCAGGAGTATCTGACAGACGATCAGTACGCGGTACTGCAGCGGGCACTCGTGGC
>JANLHE010000582.1 GCA_024653875.1 Acidobacteriota bacterium | reverse complement strand
GGTCGTGGCGCGCGCCCGACGGCGAGCAGGGTCGCGGTGGCGCTCGTTGCCGCAACGGCAGCCGCGAGCGTCGTGGGCTTCGCGCAGGGAGCGCAGTCCGTTCCGTCGGTGCTCTTCGTGGCGCTCGGCTTTGCGATCTGCGAGGCGGGCGGCCTTTCCCTCGTGCGTCGTGCCCGCGCACCCGGGACCTGAATTCGGCAGGGTGACGCTTGGACCAGCATTGGACCGTCCATGACCTGGATCACCTGGTGCAGATTGCTCGAGTGATGGGCCGGCAGTACACAACCGCGGTGGGGCCGTGGCGCCAGTATTTGAGGATCATCGGACCAGACTGACCGGCTTGTCCTGTGTCGCGGTGCTTCATCGCGTGTCTGAACCGACCGTGGTCCGGCCGATTCGCTGTGCGTCCCGCGGGAGCCGGCGCTCGAATCCACGCCTCCGTCCATGCGGACTTCAACCTTCGCCCATCGGACGTCTTCTACCCGGCGACGCTTCGCCCCGGCCTACGAAGACGTCCTCGAAGTCCGCATTCCCTCCGGCGTGGCTTCGTGCTTCGCCGTCGCGCCGCCTCCACGCTGGCCGCACAGCGAATCGGCCGGACCCCGGCCGGCCTTATGACGGCCGCTGGTGCCATGATGGACCGTGTTGTGGTCCAACTGGCGCGAGGAGTAGGCTGATCGCATGACGACCGTGTCGGAAATTACCGGAGCCGTCCGCCAGCTCCCAAAGCGCGAATTGGCGCGGTTTCGGAAATGGTTTGCGGAATATGATGCTGCCGCCTGGGACCAGCAACTCGACCGCGACGTCACCGCTGGACGCTTGGACAAGCTCGCGCGTGAAGCTGAGCGTGAGGTTCGGGCGGGTCGCGCCACGGCCCTGTGAGGCACCTCGCGACGGCGCGGTTCTGGCGTTGCTGCCGCGCACCGCGCTCTCCACTTCAAGAAGATCGGCGAGTTTTGATCCGCGCGTGCCGGACGGCCATCGTTAGCCGGACAAAGGGGGGCGAACTTGGAGCTACTTTTCGTTGCGCTGCTGTTCGGCCCTACCAACCCCACCGCAAACCACAACCGGCAGGCAATCAATCCATCTCACGGCGTCGTGCTTCCCGAGTCGGCCGGCATCCCACTGCGCCGGCCGCGGCTCTGCAATCGGCCGATGCCGTGGCCGATCGAAGGAACGTGGACACCCGAGCCGACGGTTATTGCACGACTGGAGCTGCGCCTCGGGCCGGCGCTAAGTGAAGCCCTTGCTCGTGCTCCGAGTAGCCGCTTCCCGAAACCAGAGGTGCAGGGGTTCTATCGCCAATACCTCGGGTTCGTCGTCGGCGGTCGTCGCATTGTCTATATCAATGGGGCGCATGAGCGAGTTGTTCAGGGTGCCCGGAACGCCGAGGACTGGAAGACGATCGCCTGGAACGGATGCGATGGCGGGCTCTTGCTGTTCGGTGCAGAGTACGACCCGGCAGCCGATACGATCGACAACGTGATCTTCAATGGGGGTGGTCGCGGCGGGTCCGTCTAACACGCGTGCACCCGACTGGGGCGGGTGCCATTGTGCGCCCCAGCGGGTGAGCGCTATCGTCTAGGCCTCAACGCGAGCATCGGACTAGAATCGGATTCAAGGAGAGGACATGCCTCATACTGCGGCCGCCATTCACAGCGATCCCGAGATTCTCGGGGGCACGCCCGTGTTCGTCGGGACGCGTGTCCCATTCCGGAACCTGATTGACTATCTCGAACGCAACCACAGTCTCGATGAGTTTCTGGATGCGTTTCCCAGCGTGTCGCGTGAGCAAGCGGTTGCCGCTCTGGAGGCAGCCCACGAGGCGGTGAGCCAGGATGCGCGTCCTGCTCGATGAGCAGCTTCCCCGCCAGTTGGCCCCGTATTTCGTCGGCCACGCAGTGCGGACGGTACCTCAGGAAGGGTGGGCCGGTCTCAAGAATGGCGCGCTCCTGACCAACGCCGAGGACACCGCGTTCGAGGTTCTCATCACCGGCGACAAAAACATGCCATACCAGCAGAACATCGCCAAGCGAAGACTCGGCGTGTTGGTGATGGTGGCCAAGAGCAATGCGATCGAAGACTTGCTCCCAGTAGTGCCTAATGCGTTGGCTGCGCTGGCAACGATTCAAGCCGGCCAAGTGGTCCGGGTTGAAGCCGAACCCAACTAATTTTCGCAACTAATTTTCGCCTCTTGATCGCCTGACGCCTCTCCGTGTATACTCGCCTTGAAAAGCGAAAATAAGGCGAAAATCACATGGCGTCTGTTGCTCTCACCCATCTCACCACGCTGCTGCAGGCCAAAAAGCTCGACGGCACGCTGACGCGGCCGCTCACCACCGCGCTGCCATCCACCAGTACCGGCGTGGAGGCGTTTGACCAGGCGTTGTCGGGGGGATGGCCGCGGGGCCACGTGTCCGAGGTCGTCGGCCCGCCTTCGTCCGGCCGGACCAGCGTGATGATGGCCACGCTGGCGGCGTCCACATCAAAGGGCGGCGTGGTGGCGGTGGTCGATGTGGCGGATCGCTTTGATCCGGCCAGCGCGATGGCGGCCGGTGTGGATCTCGATCGCGTGCTGTGGGTGCGGGGGCCGAACATGACATGGGGCGCGCCGCAGAGCACGGTCGGGGATCTCGCGGTGCGGCGTGGCCTTCGCGCGTTCGATCTCATCGTCCGCGCCGGCGGGTTTGCCGTGGTGGTGCTGGATCTGGCGGATGTGCCGGAGCGCGCGGTGCGCGCGTTGCCGGCATCCACCTGGCTGCGGCTGGCGCATGTGCATGAAGGCCGCGACACGGTGGGGTTGCTGGTGGGCACCGCGCCGATCGGCCGGAGTGCGGGCGGCGTGTCGGTGTCCTTGCGCGGCACGGGTGCGTGGGCGGGCGCGAGCGCGCAAAGCCGCCGGTTGGCGGGCCTGAAGGTGCAGCCGCAGGTCGCGCGTAGCGCGCGCGTTGGGCGCGGTGTGCGCACGCGGCACCACGTGGCCACGGCCGAGTCCCCGAAGGAGGCCGCATGTTTGTTTGCCTTGTTCGAGACTCGCTGAGCCCGTCCGTGCCCGGCGTGCTGGAGTCCGTGGCACGCGCCTGTTCCCCTCGCGTGGAACCGCATGGTGACGATGTGGTGGTGTGCGATGCGCGGGGGTTGACGCGGGCGATGGGGGAGCCGGCCGTGATTGCCGAAGAGATGCGGCGCATGGCCTGGGAGCGCGAAGTGGGCGTGCGTGTGGCGATCGCCGGCACCCACACGGCCGCGTGGCTGCTGGCGCATGCGCGTCCGGGGATCACGGTGATCGCGCCCGGGGAAGAAGCGCGCGCGTTGGCGCG
>JANLHE010000101.1 GCA_024653875.1 Acidobacteriota bacterium | reverse complement strand
GATTTGAATAAGAGATAACAGGCTCGGAGGCGACAACCCGTCGTCCCGAAATTAGGTAGGAGTATTCCTTATGCGACGTGTAGCAGCAATCCTCGGTACGGCAGCGGTCGTCCTCATGACGGCCAGTGTGTTCGCCCAGACCCCGAACTTCGCGGGCAAGTGGACGGCGGACGCTGAGAAGAACGCGGCGGCGATGGGTGGCCGCGCCGGCCGCGGCGGCATGGGCGGCGACATGACGATCGCGCAGGACGCCAAGACCCTGACGATCACCCGCACGACCCAGGCGGGCGAGTTCAAGACGGTGTACATGCTCGACGGCACCGAGAGCAAGAACATGATGGCGGGCCGGGGCGGCGGCGCACCGATGGAACAGATCTCGGTGGCCAAGTGGGACGGCGCGAAGCTCACCATCACCACCGGCCAGAACGTGGCGGTGTACGCCATGGACGGTGCCTGGCTGACGATCGCGACGACGCGTCCCGGACGCGGCGGCGGCGAAGCGACAACGACCACGCTCTTCTACAAGAAAGCGATGTAGTCGCCGTTCCGGCGATGGACTGACGAGGGCGGCCGGCAACGGCCGCCCTTTTTTTATGTACACACGAGGCATGTCGTACGGAGGCCCCGGGCTTCAGCCCGGGGCGTGCGGCACGGGCTAAAGCCCGTGCCCTCCGCCTACCAGACTTCGGACAGCGGTTCCGTGACGAACTTGCGATCCTTGTAGCGCGGGTGCGGCACGGTCAGCTCGGGGGTGTTGATCACGTCATCCCCGTACAGGATCAAATCCAGGTCCAGGGTGCGGGAGGCTCGCAGGGAGGGGCGCGTGCGGCCGCGCTCGCGCTCGATCGTGAGCAGGCGGTGGAGCAGCGCCAGCGGCTGGAGGGTGGTGCCGCCGGAGACGACCGCGTTCAGGTAGTCGGGCTGGGGCTCGTCCACGCCTTCGGGCGCGGTTTCGTGGATGGACGAGACGCGGACGTTGGTGAGGAATTCACGCAGGCGCTCGATCGCGTAGGCCAGGTGCGCCTGCCGATCGCCCAGATTGCTGCCGAGGGCAATCGCCACCCGGGTGGGGAGCCCGGAGGTGGTCACCGGTGCCCTACTCGACCCAGCGCACGCCCATCACGCCGTTGCCGGTGCCGGCACCCGGCATGCGGCGGCCGAGCACGAGCTCGTTGCCCTGGCCGATCTGCGCGAAGAACCGCTGGTGCTCCAGGGTTTCCCCCAGGATGACCTTCACCATCTTGGCGTGACGGATGTTGGCAAGGCCGTCCACGCGCGGCCGCCACTTGGCCACCAGCGCCTCGGCGCCGCGGGCGTCTTCCTGCACGAGGCCGGTGAAGGCCCCGGCCTTGCCGGGTGACGGCACCTGCGCCGCGGGCACCTCGTCGGGCGTCCCGCCCAGCTCGCGGATGGCGGTTTCGAGCCACGCCAGATGCACGTCCTCGCGATTAATCGCGTACTGGTACGTGTTGTTGAAATCGTAGTGATCCACGTGGCGGGCCACGGCGACGTGCCGCTCGCGCAGCGTGAGCTTGTCGCGGTGCAGTTCCTTCAGCGTGCCCAGAAGATCCGGGGAGGGTGTGGTCATCACGCGCTCTGCTTCTGTTTGCACTCGATGCAGACCCGGGTCCAGGGAATCGCCTCCAGCCGGGCGGGGGCAATCACCTCGCCGCAGTCGCGGCAGATGCCGTAGATGCCCCGCTCCATCCGCTGCAGGGCCTCTTCGGTGGCCTGCAGAATCTTTGCGTCGGTCTGCTTGAGTTTCAGTTGAATGTGGACTTCGTTGGTCCCGCTGGCCTGGTCCGCCAGATCGCCCTGCCGGCTGTTCACGTCGGCGGACGCGGGCAGGGGCCGGGTGCCCGTGGACGTGGCCAGGATGTCCACGCGCCGTTTGAGCAGGACTTCCTTCAGCCGTTCCAGTTGCGATTCGTCGAGCGTGTTGTCAGGCATAAACACCATGCGGGCCCCGTGGCCGTTCGAGATTCCCTCATTATAGCCCTCCCCCGGCCGGCGGCTACTGCCCGCGCAGGGTGCCGAGGGGCTTGCGTACGATGACATCGATGCTCGACACCAGGCCGATCGCGGCCACCACAAGCGCCGTGGCGGCCACGCCGCCGCCGAGCGTCCACCAGTCGGGCCGCCACTCGATTTCGAACAGGCGGGTGGCCGCCACGTAGGACAGCCCCAGGGCGCCGGCGGCCCCCAGCACCCCCGCCAATCCCCCGAGCATGCCGTATTCGATGGCCACCATCGACGCCAGCCGGCGCGTGCTGGCGCCCAGCGTGCGATAGATGGCGGCATCGTACAGGCGCTGGAACTTGGTCATCGCCACCGCGCCAATCAGAATCAGGATGCCCCCCGCCACGGTCACGGCGCCGACGATGGAGATGGCGACCGTGGCGTTGTCCACGACCTCGCGGATGGACACGAGGACCGCGCTGACATCGATGACCGAGACGTTGGGAAACGCGCGCACCAGGTCGCGCTGCAGGCGTCCACGCGCCCCGGCGTCCGGGCCCACCTGGAGGAACCCCACGAACGTGTGGGGGGCCCGCTCGATGGCGGGCCCGGGCCGGAACACGAAGATGAAGCCCCCGTTCCGGGTCTCGTCCCACGCCACCTTGCGGATGCTGGTGACGCGCGCGTCGATCACGCGGCCCGCGATGTCGATCCGCAGGCGGTCACCCAGGCCAATCGCGTGTTCGTCCACCAGCCGCTGTTCGATCGACACCTCAAGCGGCCCCTCGGTGTCGGCCGACGGTCCGGACCAGAAGGTGCCGGCCACCAGGCGCTCGTTCTCCGCGAGATGATCGCGATACGTGATGCCGTACTCGCGCGCCAGGTCGCCCTCGCGACGGACATCCTCCGCGGTCGCCAGTTGGGTGCGCGCGCCATCCACGCCCACCACGCGCCCCCGCAACAACGGGAGCAGGGCCGGCTCGGCCTGCACGAACGGCCGCACGAGCGCCCGCACGCCGTCCACCTGATCGCGCTGGATGTCGATGAGCACCAGATCCGGCGTGCCCTCCCCCACCGCGAGGTTGAACTCCGCGAGCAGGTTGGACTGGAGCGCGCGCACGCCCAGGATGAAGAAGCACCCGAGGCCGACCGCCGTCAGGATCACGCGCGTCTGGTTGCCCGGGCGGCCCAGGCTCACCACGGCGTGGCGCAGGGCGAACCGCTTCGAGCGCGTGAGGGGCGCCACCACGCGCACCAGGCCCCACCCCGCGGCCGCCAGCGCCGCGGCCACGACCAGCAGGCCCACCGAGACGTAGAGCCCGACCTGCACCGAGCCGGCCTGCCACACCGCCACGGCCGCCAGCGCGCACCCGATGGCGACGGCCGCCAGCGCGCTCTGCCATCCGCGGCGTCCCGCCGTGGATGCGGTGTCGGCACGCAACAGCAGCAGCGGCTTGACGTCGCGAATCTCCAGCAGCGGCACCAGCGCGAACAGCAGGGACACGAGCAAGCCAACCGCCAGCCCTTGCAACGCCGCCGACCAGGTCACCCCAATCGATGCCACGCCCACCAGCGTGAGGACCGACGCCGGAATGGCGGCGATCGCGACCGCCGCCAGCGCGATCCCCATCACGCTCCCCGCCATGGCCATCGCCACCACCTGCACGACGTACGTCGCGAGGATCACGCCGGAGCTGGCCCCCACGCACTTGAGGACCGCCACGCTTTTGATCTTCTGCTGGATGAACACGCGCGTGACGCTCCACACGCCGATGCCGCCCAGCACGACCATCGCAAAGCCCACCAGGCTCAGATAGTTTTCCGCCAGCGTGAGATTGCGGCCCAGGCGATCCTCCACCGTCTGCCACGACCGGACGGACACGAGGCTGCGCCGGAACTCGCGGCGCAGGCTGCTGGTCAGGCCGGCGAGGGCCGCGCGCTCCACGCGCGCGTACCACTGGTACGTGGCGCGGCTGCCGAACGTGAGAATCGTGGTGTCGCGCAGATCCGCTAGATCTACATACACGCGGGCGCCGAACGCGAACCCGCCGCGGCCCTGCACCCGGTCCTTTGTCACCACATCACGAATGACGAACGGCTGGCCGGCCAGCGTGATCGTGTCGCCCACCCGCACCCCGAGTTGCACCAGCAGTTCCGGCTGCACCACCACGCCGCGTCCGCGCAGGAGGCGATGCGACCAGGGCTGGCCGCTGCCCAGTTCCAGCGTGCCGTAGTACGGAAACCCGTCTTCGACCGCGCGCAGTTCGACCAGCCGGACGTCGCCCGCGGGAGCCCCCGCCATCGTCGCGGTTTCCACCACTTCCATCCGCGCCAGGATGCTGGCGCCGGAGAGCGATCGATCCAGACGCTGTCGCACCTGGTCGGGCCACGGCCGCGACGACTGAACCACCAGGTCGGCACCCACCAGATACCGCGCCTCGCGGGTCAGGGTCTCGCGGACCTCCTGGATGACGCTGCGCAGCGCCACGATCGCGGCCACGCCAATGGCGACGCACAGGAAGAAGAACAGGAGCCGGCTCCACGACGCGCGCACCTCGCGCCACGCCATGCGCAGGACGAACCTCACGCGCGCTCCTGGCGGGAGACGACGCGCCCATCGCGCAACGCGATGACTTCATCGGCCAGGCCGGCCAGTTCGGGGTCGTGGGTCACGAGGACCAG
>JANLHE010000578.1 GCA_024653875.1 Acidobacteriota bacterium | reverse complement strand
AGCATGCCCAGCCGGTTCATCTCGCGGATGACCTCCTCGCCAAACGGGCTCAGGCCGGCACTGGCGGGTTTGTCGGTCGCCGAATCGGCCCAAGGCACGTTCAGGCTGTGCGTCAGCGTCATGTACCGCGCGCCGAGGCGGTACATCATGCGGAGCGCGCCGAGCGACGAGTCGATCGAGTGGCCACCCTCCATGCCGATAAGCGACGCGATCTTGCCGGCCTTCTGGATGCGTTCGACGTCGGCCGCCGTCAGCGCGAGTTCCAGCCGGTCCGGATACCGCGCCACCATCCGGTGCACCACGTCGATTTGTTCGAGCGTGGCCGTCACCGCCGTCTGTCCCTGCAGCGTGGACGGCACATACACCGACCAGAACTGCGCGCCCACGCCGCCGCGCGCCAGGCGCGCGAAGTCCGTGTGCAGCTTGGGCTGCGGCTGGCGCAGGTCCAGGGCCGTGATATCGCCCTTGACCAGCTCCCGCACCTGCCACGGGTAGTCGTTGTGTCCGTCAAACACCGGCGCCTCACGCAGGAGGCGGCGCGCGCGTTCCACCATTGGATCTCCCTGTTGCGCCGCAATCGTCGTCACGCCCAGTGCACAAAGAAGCAGTCCCAGCATTCGCATGGAGCGATTATAGTCACCGCGAGGGCGGAGTGCGCAGTGCGGAGGGCGGGGTGCGGAGAATGGTGCGACCGGTTCTGATTCTGGCGATTGCGGGCGTCACGGCGGCGCTCGCGTCGGCCCGGCAGGAGTTTCGGCCCAGTAATCTGGCCGATCTGGTGAAGGCCGTCGGCGTCAGCCGCGACGGGCTTGAACAGGTGGACCTGACGCGCCAGGTCGCCGATCACGCGTTGTATATCGGCGACGCGGTCGGCGTGTCGGCGCGGTTCCGCGATGACCCCGATGGTGCCGTGTTTGTCGGATGGCGCAGACCCGGCGAGCTGTGGATCTACACGTTCGTCTCTGAAGAAGCCGTGCGCGCAGTCGCCGGTGGCCGGGAACAGCGGAGGATCGGGCGGCTGGTCAGCCTGAAGCCGGCCGGGGACGGGTTCCTGCTGGAAACGCAGCTGCCATCGGGCGAGGTGTCGACCGTGGTGCTCAAGCGGGACCTCACTGTCGATAGATACACGCCTGGCCGCCGAACTGGCTCTTCCACGTCGCCACCAGTGTGGTGAAGTCCGTGACTTCCACCTTTCCACTGCTCCGCAGCGACGACAGCGGCGACAACAGATCCCGCTCGAGCGTACTCAAGCCACTCGACGAACTGATCATGGCCGGCGTGATGTGATACGTGCTGGTCAGCATGCAGGTTGAGGCAGACTGGCCGCTCGTGTAGCGCGCGACCAGCTCGCTGATGCCGTCAATGTCGCCCTTGAAGGCGCCCACGCAGGCGATGTTGCCCGACGGACTGTCCTCAAAGTAGTTCCACGGATCGGTCGGCCGCCACACGCCGCTGACGATGGGGTCGTTGGTGTGATTGGGCGTGCCGCTACCCATGAGGATGTCGCCGCGCCAGAGCGCGGACGGGTACTGCTCTCCAGAGACTGGCACCCGGAACCGTTCCCAGTGTGCGAACTGCGGGAGTGACGGATCCCAGATGTGTCCGCCGATGACCGTGGCCGCCGTTTTCGTGGGAATGCGGATCGATGACCACGTCAAGGCTATCGCGCAGGTAACGGAAGATGTTCTTCCCCCCGGTTGACGCCGTGGTGGACGAGTCTTCATACGCCTGGGCGGCGAGCAGGAACTTCCAGTCAGGCTGCAGCACCCACGTCATGTTGTAGCGCCGCGCGAGTTCCGCCATGGTGATGAGACGCGTCCGCCACGTCAGGTAGGTCGAGCGGTTGGCGCCCGTGCCCAGTGTGCCGCCAGGAGTGTTGTCCTCAATATGGGTGAAGAGGACAACGTAGACCGGCGGCGCGGCGGTGGTGCCTCCACCGGTCGTCGTTGTGGATGTGGTGGAGGGAGCGGTCGGGGAACCCCCGCCCTTTCCATTGCACGCCGCCGCCATGGACAGAGCGGCAATGGCCGCCACCATGAGAGTTGTTCGCGCACGCATGTCCCGCCTCCCGTTGACCCGTTTGACCGGCAAGGCCGGGCGGAGGATACAACGGGCGGGCGGGACGAAAGCAAAAAGACGTCGGGTGTCTTTTTCTTGTTTTTTTCTTTCACGAAATTGATAAAGCCTTATTTAAGAAGTGGTTAGTGGAAAA
>JANLHE010000575.1 GCA_024653875.1 Acidobacteriota bacterium | reverse complement strand
CGCGAGCAACACCGCCAGGAGGGTCCGGACCTGGCCGGGATGGGCCACGCCGATCGTGTCGCTGACCGCCACCTCGTACACGCCCAGATCCAGCATCCGCTTGGCCAGCGTGACGACGCGTTCGGGTGAAACCGCGCCTTCAAAGGGACACCCGAACGCCGTGGACAGATATCCGCGCACGCGCAGGCCCGCCGCCAGCGCGGCCGCCGTGACCTCGCCGTAGATCGTGAGCGACGCGTCGACGGACCGGTTGGTGTTGCGCTGGCTGAAGGTCTCTGACGCGGCCGCGAAGATGGCCACGTCGGTCACCCCCGCCGCGATGGCGCGTTGCAGGCCGGTCATGTTCGGCACGAGGGCGGAATACCGCGTGCCGTCGCGCCGCGTGATGGCCGCAAAGACCGCCTCGGCGTCACTCAACTGGGGAATCCACCTGGGACTCACGAAGGCGGACACTTCGATGTCGCGCAGGCCGGACGCGCTCAGGCGATCGATGAACGCGACCTTGTCGTCCGTGCCGATCTGGGCGGCTTCGTTCTGCAGGCCGTCACGCGGCCCCACTTCCACCACGGTCACGGCCGTCGGCAACGTCGGCACGGGTTACTCCAGCTCCACCAGGACCGCGCTGGCGGACACGAGTTCACCCTCTTTGCAGTGGACCACGCGAATGACGCCGGCGTGCGGAGCGCGGATGGGCATCTCCATCTTCATGGCTTCCACCACGACCAGGGCGTCGCCCTCCGCCACTGTATCGCCCGCCGCCACGTGCACCCGCACGACGGTCGCATTCATCGGCGCCCGCAGGGCGTCCACGGACGAGCCCTTGTGGCGCGGCCGGCTGGATGCGTTCTCCGCCTGCCATGACGCCGTGGCCCCGTTCACGCCGGTCCACAACTCGAACGCCGTGCGCGCGGAGGATCCCATGTGCGTCTCGCCCGCGTGCCGGATGATCCAGCGGCCATCCGCGCTGGGGCTGACGTTGAATTCTCCCTCGACGCCTTCAATGCGGACGATGGCCCCGTCCACCGTGACGCGCCACTCGCGGCGGCCATCGGACAGGCGCAACTGAGCGGCCATTACCACGCCACCTTTCCAAGGGTCATCCACGGATCGACCGCGTGGATGTCGCGGCCGGGCGTGGCCGTGGGCGACGCGGCCGGCATGGCCGCGAGCACCGCCGCCAGCGCCACCTGGGCGTGCGTTTCGCTGTCGGCGACCGGCCCCGTGAAAGCGGACAGATGGTCTTCGATAAACCGCGTATGCGTGTGGCACGCGCGCACATCCGGATGTTCAAGGAGCGCCAGCAAGAACGGAATGTTGTGGCGCAGGCCGAGGATGTCGAAGCCGCGCAGCGCCAGAGACGCACGCGCGAAGGCCGCGCCCCGGGTTTCGCCGGAGGCAATCACCTTGGCGATCATCGGGTCGTAGTACACCGAGATGTCCTGTCCCTCGCGCACGCCCGCGTCCACTCGGACGCCCGGGCCCTGCGGTTCGCGGTACCGCAGCAGGGGACCGGCCTGTGGCAGGAACTGCGCGGACGGATCCTCGGCGTAGACGCGGCATTCCACCGCGTGGCCCCGAATCGCCAAATCGTCCTGCCGGAAGGGCAGCCGCTCACCGGACGCCACCAGCAACTGCGCGCGCACCAGGTCGACGCCGGTGATGGCTTCCGTGACCGGGTGTTCCACCTGCAGCCGCGTGTTCATCTCGAGGAAGAAGAACTCGTCGCCCGACAGCAGGAATTCGATCGTGCCCGCGTTGACGTACCCGACCGCCCGCGCGGCGGCCACCGCGGCCTGTGTCATACGCTCGCGAATCGCGGCCGTGACCGTGGGCCCCGGCGCCTCTTCGATCACCTTTTGATGGCGTCGCTGGAGCGTGCAGTCCCGCTCGAACAGGTGCACGGTGGACCCGTGCTGGTCCGCCATGATCTGCACCTCGATGTGGCGGGGGCGCTCGATCAGCCGTTCCACATAGACGGTGCCGTCGGAGAACGCGCGTTCGGCTTCACGCCGCGCCGCGTCGATCGATTCGGCCGCCTCGGCCTCGGTGCGCACGATGCGCATGCCCTTGCCGCCGCCCCCTGCCGCCGCCTTGAGCAGCGCGGGATATCCGACGCGCGCCAGCGAGGCGAGCACGGACGCGGTGTGTTGATCTTTCGGCGTGTCGCCGGGCACGACGGGCACGCCGGCCTGGGCCACGGCCTCGCGGGCGGCCGTCTTCGACCCCATGCGATCGATCACGCCGGAGGCCGGCCCGATCCAGATCAGGCCGTGGGCTTCACAGGCGCGGGCGAAGCCGGCGTTTTCCGAGAGGAAGCCGTAGCCGGGGTGAATCGCATCCGCCCCGGTCCGTGCCGCCGCGTCGAGCAGCGCGGCCACGTTAAGGTAACTTGCCGACGCGGGCGCCTCGCCGAGGCGGATGGCGTCGTGCGCGGCCAGCACGTGGGGCGCGTCCATGTCGGCGTCGGAATAGACCGCCACGGTCTGGATGCCCATTTCACGGCAGGCCCGGATGATTCGAAGTGCGATTTCGCCCCGGTTG
>JANLHE010000567.1 GCA_024653875.1 Acidobacteriota bacterium | reverse complement strand
CGACATGGTCGACGCCATTGTCGATGACGTGGAACAGTTCATCGCCAGCCACCGTTCTACCACCTTGAAGCGGGTCGAACGCGATCGACACCTGGTGCGGCGGATTTACGAACTGCGCGCGTCGTTTGAGAACATCTCGCGCGGCGTGACCGCAGAACCGGCGATGACGGACCTGCGCTGGGAGGTCAAACTCGACGCCGCCCATCGCGACGACGCATGACGGGGCCGGTGGTCTGCGGCGTCGATTTTTCCGACGATTCCAGGCGCGCCCTGCGGTGGGCGGCATTCATGGCCCGCCATCTGGCGCAGCCGCTGGTGGTGGTGCACGCGGTGGAGCCGCTGCTGGCCGCCGCGGCCCAGGTCCACTACGGCGCCGACGCGCTCCCGGCGACCGTGCAGCCGGAATTGGACGCGTTCATCGCGGACGCCATTGACGCGGGTCTCGCCGTCCGCACCACGCTGACGGCTGGCGAACCGGCCAGCACGATCAACGGCACCGCCCTCGCAAAGGGCGCAAGCGTCATCGTGGTGGGCACGCAGGGACTGGGACAGGCGGGCCGCCTGTGGTTCGGATCCACCACCATGCGCCTGCTGCGTGAGTCCACGATCCCGGTCCTCGCCATTCCGCCGGGAGCGGCAGCGCGGTCGGAGGCCCCCCTGCGGATTTCGTCGATCGTGGTCGGCACCGACTTCGGTGCCGCGTCACGCGCCGCCATCGACGCCGGCACGAAATTGGGCCGGCTCTTTGGCGTGCCCGTCACCGGCCTGCATGCCGTGCCCGCGATCGCGGCGCCCGCGCGGTGGAACGAGTTCGTCGCCGGCGCCGTCGACCGCGCCGTGGACGACGCCCGCGCGCGGATGGCGGCGACCGTGCCGGCCCTCTGGACCAGCGAGGTCCGCTCGGGGGATCCGGCGCGGGTGCTGGTGGACGCCGCCTCCGGGAACGACGCGTTGATCGTGGTGGGCTTGGGCGGTCTTGCCGCAGGCCAGCGGCCGGGGACGACCGCCTATCGCGTGCTGTGCGACGCCGACGCGCCGGTGCTGGCCGTGCCGCCGGGGTGAGGCCGGCGCTCCCCCAGCCACCAGGCCGCCTTGCGCACGCGCCGCAAGCCGAACCGTTCCACCGTGTGCACTTCCAGGTGGGCCATCGCCTCATCCAGGTCGTCGGTGACCTTCAGCAGATCAAGATCGTGCCCGGCGACGGCGCCCTCGCGGACCATCTCCCGAAGCAGCGCGAGATAGGGCGCCCAGTACGCGGTGCCGATGAGCACCACCGGGAAGTTCGCCACCTTCTTGGTCTGGATCAACGTGAGCGCCTCGTTCAGTTCGTCGAGGGTGCCCAGGCCGCCGGGCAACACGATGAACGCATACGAGTACTTGAACAGCAGGACCTTGCGCACGAAGAAGTAGTGCAGGGTCACCCACCGATCGAGGTACCGGTTCGGCATCTGCTCGAAGGGCAACTCGATGTTGCACCCCACCGACAACCCGCCGTGATCGTGCGCCCCGCGGTTCGCGGCCTCCATGAGGCCCGGGCCGCCGCCGGTCATCACGGCAAACCCCATTTCGGAGAGGCGGCGCCCGACATCGCGCGCCACCGCATAGTACGGATGCGACTGGCCGAACCTCGCGGATCCAAAGACCGCGACGCAGGGCCCCACGAAGTGCAGCACGCGGAACCCGCGCACGAAATCCGCCGCCGCGCGCCAGAGCAGCTGCAACTCGCGCCAGCGCGATTGCGGTCCTTCAAGAAAAAGCCGCTCGGACTCGGATGGCTTTACGGGAACAGCCACGAATGGGCCCACCCTTCCGCCGCGCGCTCGAACAACAGCCGCTCGTGCAGCCGGCCCGTCCGGGCCGCCCAGAATTCCACGCGGTGCGGCACCAGCCGATATCCCGACCAGAACGGCGGACGAGGCACGGCATGCGCCACGTGTCTGGCCGCCACCGCCGCCACGCGCGCCCACAACGTGGCTTGATCGGGCAACGTCTCGCTCTGCCGCGATGCCCACGCGCCGATCTGGCTCTCCCGGGGACGGGTGGCGAAGTACCGATCCGCCTCGTCATCAGGCACCAGGTGCACGTCCCCCTCGATGCGCACCTGCCGATCCAGCGCACCCCAGTACACACAAAGCGAGGCGTGCGGGCGCGCCTCGAGTTCGTGTCCCTTGCGGGAATGCAGGTTGGTGAAGAAGGTGAACCCGCGCGGATCGAAATATTGAATCAGGACCATGCGGCCGGCCGGACGGCCATCCGCGCCAACCGTGGAGAGACAGGCGGCCTTCGGGTCAAATCCTCCCCGGGAGGCCGCCTCGTCAAACCACTCGCGATAGTGTGCGAAGGGATCAGTCACACACTGACGTATATCACTTCCGCTTCACGCCGAGTTCGCCGAGCGTCCGCGCCAGGTCCTCGCCGGCCGTGCCGGTGCTCACCTTGTTGTCGATGAACAGGATCTTGCCGTCGACGCCGATGTAGAACGTCCAGCGCCGCGCGAAGCCCGTGGGCCCCAGGACGCCGTAGGCCGTGGCCACGTCCTTCCCGGGGTTGGCCAGGATGGGAAAATCCGCTTCGTGCTCTTTCGCAAAGCGCGTGTTGGTCTCGGCGTCGTCCACGCTCACCATGAAATACGCCACGTCAAACTGCCGAATCGTCTCGCCGCTCGCCCGGAGCGACTTGCATTCGGCCGTTCAACCACCGGTGAAGGCTTTGGGAAACCACGCCAGCACCACCGCCTTCCCCTTGTAGTCGGACAGTTTGTGGGTCTTCCCGTCGGATCCGGCAAGGGTGAAGTTCGGGGCCATATCGCCCACTTTCAACTCCACCGCCGGCGTCTGGGTCAGCGCCGCCGCGGCCAGTCCTGCGACCAGCACCGACACCGCCACGCCCAACATCGTGATCTTACGCATTGGCAGGGCTCCTTAAGGAAGCCTATCTTATCGTGACTATGGCCAATTTCTACGAGCGCGTTGCCGAAGCCGCCCGCCGGTTCGAGACCCAGCCGGCCATCGAGCTGCAGTCGGCGGACCAGCTGCGGACCACCACCTACGGCCAGTTGACGGCGGAGGCCGCCGCCTGCGCCGCCTGGCTGCACGGGCACGGCATCGCGCCCGATGACCGCGTCGCCATCCTGGGTGACAACGACGCGCGCTGGATCGCGGCCTACCTCGGGGTGTTGCGCCTGGGCGCCATCGCGGTGCCGCTCGACACGGCCTACAAGGCCGGGCAGGTGCGCACTGTCCTGGAGAACTCAGGCGCGCGTCTGATTTTCACGACCGCGCGGTATCTCGAGACCGTCCGCCAGGCCATCGCCGCGCTGCCCGGGCCGGGCCTGGGCCTGTGCCTGCTGCACGGCGCCGCGCCGGGCGTGCCGGACTTCGATCTCGTCCAGACGCATCGCGATCCCCCGCCCGTGGCCGATCGCGCGGCCGACGCGCCCGCGGTGATCCTGTATACGTCGGGTACCACCGCCGATCCCAAAGGCGTCGTGCTGACCCACGCCAACCTGGAGGCCGAACGCCAGGCGGCGTTCTCGGTGGTGGATGTCACCAGTCGCGACGTCATCCTGGGCGTCCTGCCGCTCTTCCACTCCCTCGCCCAGATGGCGAACCTCCTGCTTCCCCTGGGCGTCGGGGGGCGTGTCGTCTTCCTTGAGAGTGTCAGTTCGTCATCACTGCTGCACGCCCTGCAGACGCGAGGCATCACGATCCTCTGTTGCGTGCCGCAGTTTTTCTATCTGATCCATCAGCGGGTGATGACCGAGATCGCCAAGGCGAGCCCGATCCGCCGCGCGCTGTTCCGGACGCTGCTCCGGACCAACGGCTGGCTGCGGGCCCGCACGGGATGGAATCCCGGGCGGCGCTGGTTCGCGAAGATTCATCACGTGCTGGGACCGCACATCCGCGTGCTGGTCACGGGCGGCTCGAAGTTCGACGCCAGGATCAGCCGGGACCTGTACGACATGGGCTTCAACCTGCTGAACGCCTATGGCCTGACCGAGACCTCCGGCGGCGCCACGATCGTGCGGCCGGGCGACACGTACACCACCTCGGTCGGCCACCCGTTGCAGGGCATCGAGGTCCGGATCGCCCCGCGCGAATCCGACGAAGCGCGCGAACACGCGGATGGCGAAGTCCTGATTCGCGGCCCCATCGTGATGCGCGAGTACTTCCGCCGTCCCGATGCCACCGCCGAGGCGCTGCAGGACGGCTGGCTGCACACGGGCGACCTGGGACGGCTGGACGCGGACGGGCGGCTCTACATCACGGGCCGCAGGAAGGAGATGATCGTCCTCGCCTCGGGGAAGAACCTCTATCCGGAAGAAATCGAAGCCCACTATCGCGAGGCGCCGGTCATCAAGGAACTGTGCGTCCTCGGTCTCAACCGGCATGACGACGCCTCGGGCGAACGGCTGCACGCGGTGATCGTGCCCGATGAACAGGTGCTGCGTGAACGCGGCGTGGCGAACGTCCAGCAACTGGTGCGGTTCGAGCTCGAGAGCCGGTCCGTGCACCTGCCGCCGCACAAGCGCATCCTCACGTACGACATCTGGATGGAGCCGCTGCCGCGCACCACGACCGGCAAGCTCCGGCGCCACCAGATTGAGAAACAGCTGAGGGCACAGGCCGCCACGACGCACACCGACGCGGCACAACCACTGTCGGCCGACGAAGAGACGTGGCTGCGGACACCCGCGCACGCGGCCGCGCACGCGATGGTCGCGGCCCGGGTGACGCAGCCGTCGCTGCGCCCTGACGCCAACCTGGACCTGGACCTCTCGCTCGATTCCATGGAACGGGTGGAGGTGTTGACGCTCCTGGAGCAGCAGCACGGGCGCCGGGTGAGCCCGGAGACCCGCGCCACGATCTTCACGGTGCGCCAGCTCGTGGACGCGGTGCTGGCCGCCCCGCCGACCGGCGCGGCCGCGCCCGCGATGGCGACTCCCACCGACACCGGCGACGATGCCCACAGCCTGCAGATGTGGGAGTCGCTGCTGAACCAGCCCGCGGAGCCCGAACTCACCGCCCAGCTCGGCCGGTCCACGTTCTTCCGGTCCCTGTTCTTCTACGTCCTGATCCGGATCGTCTGCCTGGTGCTGCGCGTCCGCGCGTCGGGCCAGGAGCACATTCCTGCCACGGGGCCGTACATCCTGTGCCCGAATCACCAGTCGTACCTCGACGCGTTCGTGCTGCTCGGCACGGTCCCGTTCCGCACGCTGCGCCACGTCTTTGCCGTGGGCGCGGCGGAGTACTACCAGACGCCGTTCATGAAGTGGCTGGCGTACTTCACCAACGTCATTCCGGTGGACTCGGATGCCAATCTGGAACGGGCCATGAAGGCCGGCGCCACCGGGCTCCGGCTGGGCAAGGTGCTGATGCTCTTCCCGGAGGGCGAACGGTCGATTGACGGCGAACTGAAGGCGTTCAAGAAGGGCGCGCCGATCCTGTCCGCCCACCTGAATGCGCCGATCATCCCGGTGGCGATGGACGGTCTCTTCAAGTTATGGCCGCGCAGCCTGCCGTTCCAGTGGCGCCGTCTGCTGCCCGGAGGCGGCACGCGCGTGGTGTTGCAGTACGGCGCCGCGATCTCCGTCGTCCGAGGGAAGTATGCTGAAGGGACGGCCGGATTGCGATCCGCCGTGGAACGGATGTTTCTCGCACTGCGACGGAGTTCCCAATGAGCACACAGTCGTCCGGCGGCAGCATGTTTGATTTCGTCAACCAGT
>JANLHE010000088.1 GCA_024653875.1 Acidobacteriota bacterium | reverse complement strand
CGTGACGCGTGGCCGAAGCCATGGCCGGAGACGTAAAACACCACCGAAGGACGCGCGGACATCGTCCCATTGTACGAAAGGCGTAGAATGGCCGCATGGCGCTCAACGAACGGGACTGCTTCACGGAAACAGTCGAGATGAAGCCGATGTCGCTCTCATGCCCGCAGTGCCGGCATCGGGACGACTATCAAATCAAGTGGCTGAAGCGCACGAAGAAGGACCGGCCGCCCGGCGGCGGCGATCCGCGCGATCGGGCGTTCTTCGACAAGCTCCGCGACCACTTGTATCGGGTTGATGATCAGGTGAACTGCACCAAGTGCCGGCGCCGGTTCGAGATCCCGTCACACCAGTCGATGGTGTTCCTTTAATACACCCAGGGGATCATGCGCCAGCGCACGGTCGTGGCGTACGCGTCATACGCGCGTCCCATCGTTCGGCGCATCGCCCGTTCTTCAAGCGGGATGGCCAGCACGAGGTAGAGCGTGCTGATCGCGGCAAAGACCATCCGCGTGCCGGTCATGGCCGGAAGGCACCACACCATCAGCACCCAGCCCAGGTAGATGGGGTGGCGCACCACGCGGTAGACGCCCGTCGTGCTGAGCGCGGTGCCGGCAGCCTGCGGCTGGCCGAAGGCCTGGCGGATGCCGGCCAGTTCAAGCGGATCCAGCGCGGTGGCCGCGACGCCGGTCAGGACGATGCCGGCCACGCATCCCAGCTCCAGAACCCAGGCCCAGGCGCCCCTCGCGTGCCACGCCATGCCGGGGACCGGTGACCAGGCCCACAACGTCAGGGCGAAGAGCAGCGAGGCCACCCACACGTACACCGACCGTTCCAGCGCCGACGAGACGCGCGCGGCAATGGCGGCCTTGAGGCCGGTGCGCGCGAAGAGCGAGTGGTGCAGGGCGAACAGCGAGAACAGGAGGAGGTTCGGGACCACCGCGAGCCAGCCGTCGGGCGTCCACGCGCCGGCGGGTCTGCCGTACCCCGCGTAAGACACGACAAAGTAGCCGAGGGAGGCGGCGAACAAGACGCCGCCCGCGAGCGCAAAGGCACGGCCAGGCAGGGAGGCGCGCGGCGGATGAGACACGACGGACCATACTATAGGCACATGCCCACTCAGCGTCCGCGCGTGGCGATTACCGGCATCGGGGTCGTGTCTCCGTTTGGCGTGGGGCGCGAGCGATTCTGGGACGCGATATCCGAGGGACGCAGCGGCACGCGGGCGATCGACAACTTCGACGCCTCGTCGCTGTCGTGTCGCGTGGCGGCCGCCGTATCCGACGTGGAGGTTGCGGCGGCGCTGGCGTTGGCGCCCCTCGATAGTGGCGATGAGAAACGCTACGCCAAGGTCTCGCGGATCGCAGTGATCGCCGCCCGCGAGGCGCTGGAAGACGCCGGCCTGACAGGACACACCGCTGACTGCGGCGTGCTCATCGGCAGCGGCGCGGGAGGCATCGACGTCGCGGAGCGCCAGTACGGCGATTTCTTCAGCGACGAGCGCCATCGGGTGTCGCCGTATGCCATCCCGGTGTCGATCGTCGGCATGGTCTCGAGTGAAGTGTCGATTGCGCTCGGCCTGCGGGGCATCAGCCACGTCGTCTCGACCGGGTGCACCAGTTCCACCGACGCGATTGGCTACGCCGCGAGCCTGATCCGCAGCGGCGAGGCCGAGGTGCTGGTCACCGGTGGCGCCGATGCGTGCGTGACCCCGGGCATGGTGTTCGGGTTCACGCGGATGCGCGCGGTGTCCACGGCCTTCAACGATCGGCCGGCGGAGGCGTCCCGGCCGTTCGACCTCGGTCGGGACGGGTTTGTCCTGGGCGAGGGTGCGTGGATGTTCACGCTGGAACGCCACGAACGCGCCCTTGCGCGCGGCGCGCGTGTCTACGCGACGATCGACGGCTATGGATCGACCTGCGACGCCTATCACCGGGTGCAGATGGATCCGGAAGGCGCGGAGATCGTGCGGGCGATGACGCTGGCGCTGACCCGCGCGCAGCTGTCGCCCGACGCGGTGGGGTATGTGAGTTACCACGGGACCTCCACGCGCCTGAATGACAAGGTGGAAATGCAGTGCGTCGGCCGGTTGCTGGGCCCGCGCGCGCCGCGGGTGCCGGGCTCGTCCATCAAATCGATGATCGGGCATCCCCAGGGCGCCAGCGGCGCCGCCGGGGTCGTGGCCACCGTGCTGGGACTCTCGCGCGGAATCCTGCCGCCGACGATCAACCAGCAGACCCCGGATCCCGAGTGTGCGCTCGACGTGATTCCGAACGCGGCCCGCCGTGCGGACGTGGAGATTGCGTTGTGCAACTGCCTGGGCTTCGGGTCGAAGAACAGCGCGCTGGTGGTGCGCAGGGCGTGACCGCGCGATGATCGACGTCATCGTCGCGGGGGCGGGGCCGGCCGGCAGTGTGGCGGCGCTGGTGTTGGCGCGCGCCGGCGCGCGGGTGTGGCTGCTCGAGCGCGAGGCGCTGCCGCGGCCGAAGTTGTGCGGAGACACCATTAATCCCGGCGCGGTGGCGACGCTGGCGTCGCTGGGACTGGCCGGTGGCCCGCTCGACGGCGCGTGTCGATTGGACGGGATGGTCGTCAGCGGCCCGCGCGTCGAGGTGCGGGGCGCGTATCCCGCTGGACAAGTGGCGCTGGCCCTGCCGCGTGCGCGATTCGACCTGTGGCTGGCTGAGGCGGCCGTCGCGGCCGGCGCGCGCCTGGAATGCCGGGTCCGGGTGCGCGGCCCGATCTGGAGTGAGTCCGGCGCGGTGGCGGGCGTGGAGACCGGCCGGGCCGATGGACACGTCGTGCGCGTCCCCGCGCTGCTGACCATTGCCGCCGATGGCCGCCGGTCCGTGCTCGCGCGCGCGGCGCGGCTCAGCCGGCATCCGTCCGCGCCGCGGCGCTGGGCGTTTGGCGTCTACGCCACCGACGTCGCCGGCATGGCGTCGATGGGGGAGATGCACGTGCGGCCGCGGCATTACGTCGGCCTGGCCCCGCTGGGGAGTGGTGTGACCAACGTGTGCGTGGTCACGGGGGCGCGGCCGGCAGGCCGGACGCCGATTGATGTCATGCGCATCGCCCTGGACTCAGACGCGCGCCTGCGGGAGCGCACGGCGGCCTGGAGGCCCATCGGCCCGCCGCGGGTGCTGGGGCCCCTGGCGGTGGATGTGGACTCGGCCGGTTGCCCAGGATTGGTGCTCGCCGGAGATGCGGCGGGGTTTGTAGATCCGATGACCGGCGACGGCCTCCATTTGGCGATTCGCGGCGGAGTCCTCGCGGCACAGGCGGCGCTGGAAGCGCTCGAAGCCGGAGATGTGATGCACGCGGCCGCGCGATTGACTGCGCGCCGCCGGGAAGTGCTGGGCGCCAAGTTGCGCTTTAATCGCTGGCTGCGCCGGCTGGTCGAGTCATCCGTGGCGATGGACGTGGTGGGAGCCGGCGCGCGCATCG
>JANLHE010000562.1 GCA_024653875.1 Acidobacteriota bacterium | reverse complement strand
GCTGTAACTCACCGGGGTGTATTGCACGCGGAACCGGTGCTTCTTGCCGGGGCGCAGCACCAGGCGCGCGTCGGTGAACCGCTTGGACGTGAAGCCCAGGTCGTCGACGAAGTTGATCTCGCTGCCCGGGATGCCGAACTGCTCGGACGAAATGATGCCGGAGACCGACGGCTTCCACAGGCCGCCGCTGACCTCGATGTGGTACTCCTCGCCGATCGCGCGCGTGGAGGGCGGCGGCACCGCGACCTGCGCGAGGGCGACGGCCGGCGTGAGAAGGGCGGCCAGCAGCGCGGCCGCGCGGGTGAACGAGTGAACGTGACGATCGCGCATTGTTATACTGCCTCCATGATGCGGGTGCTCGTGCGGCTTCGGCCCTATCTCATGAGCGCTCGCCACGGGTTGCTGACAGGCCTGTTCTGGGTCGTGATCGCCACTGCCCTGTCGCTGGTGGCGCCACTCGTCCTGAAATTTGTCATCGACGACCTCACCGCCGGCGCCACGCGCGGCCGCCTCGCGATCTACGGGGCGGCGATGCTCGGCCTGGCCCTGGCCGACGGCGGGTGTCGATATCTGATGCGCAAACGGCTTATCGGCGCTTCCCGCGACATCGAATATGCCCTCCGGAATGATTTTTTCGCCCATTTGCAGCGCCTGCCCCCGTCCTACTACCAGGCGAGCCGGATCGGGGATCTCATGTCGCGTGCCAGCAGCGATCTGGGCGCCGTCCGCATGATGGTGGGGCCGGCGGTGATGTATTTCTCCGGCACCGCCCTCGGCTTTGTCATCGCCGTTGCACTCATGGTGGCCATCGACCCCTGGCTCACCCTGCTGGCCCTGTTGCCGATGCCGCTGGTGTCCATCTCCGCCCACCTGTTCGGCAAGGCGATCCACGATCGCTTCGACCGCATCCAGGCGCAGCTCTCCACCCTCAGCGCGGTGGTCCAGGAGTCGCTGTCGGGCGTCCGGGTGGTCAGGGCCTACCGGCAGGAACCGTACGAGCTGGCGCGATTTGCCGAGGCCAACGACGAGTACGTCCGCCGCAATCGCGGGCTCATCCGGCTGCAGTCCGCCTTCTATCCGAGCCTGAGTTTCTGCTTCGGCCTGAGCGCGCTCATCGTCCTGTGGGTGGGCGGCAGCGCCGTCGTCAGCGGCCGAATCACCCTGGGCGACTTCGTGGCCTTCAGCCGCTACCTCGTGCTGCTCAGCTGGCCCCTCATTGCCTTCGGCTGGGTCATCAACATCGTCCAGCGCGGCGTCGCGTCGTGGTCGCGCATGCTGGAGGTCATGGACACCGTGCCGGCCATCGGCGACGCGGACGCGGATCCATCCGCGCTTCCGGACGGCATCCGCGGGCGGCTCGAGGTGCGCCACCTCTCGTTCGCCTATCCCGGTACGGCAACGCCCGTGCTGGTGGATGTGTCGTTGACGGCCGAGCCGGGGCAGACCATCGCGATCGTCGGAGGCACCGGGTCCGGCAAGTCCACGCTGGTGCAGTTGATTCCCCGCCTGCACGAGCCACCGATGGGCACGATCTTCGTGGACGGCGTGGACGTGCGGCATCTGCCGCTGGCGCGCCTGCGGCGGGCGATTGGCACCGTGCCGCAGGAGCCCTTCCTGTTCTCGGACACCGTGGCGCGCAACATCGCGTTCGGCCACGGCGAGGAGGAGATGACCGCGGCCGTGCGCGAGGCCATCCAGGCCGCGGCCACCACGGCCGGGCTCGATACCGACGTCTCCGGATTCGGCAAGGGCTTCGACACGCGGGTGGGCGAGCGCGGCATCACGCTCTCCGGGGGACAGAAGCAGCGGGTCGCCATTGCCCGCGCGCTCTACATCGACCCCCGCATCCTGATTCTGGATGACGCGCTGTCGGCCGTGGACACCGCCACCGAGGAAGCGATCCTGCAGCGGCTGCGGGCCGTGCGCCGCACGCGGACCTGCCTCGTCGTCGCGCACCGCATCTCCACCGTGCGTGACGCCGATCGCATCCTCGTGCTGGATGGCGGGCGCATCGTCGAACAGGGCACCCATGCGGCGCTGGTCGCCGGGCGTGGCGTCTACGCCGCGATGGACCGGCGCCAGCGCCTCGAAGAGGAGATCGCGGCGTCATGAGCACCATGCAGGACGACGCCATCGGAAAGGCGTAC
>JANLHE010000558.1 GCA_024653875.1 Acidobacteriota bacterium | reverse complement strand
AATGACTTCGCCTGGGCGACGGCGAAGAAGTTCGTGTGGCAGGCCACGCGCGCGACGATTCCGACCAGGGGGCCGGTGCCGATTCACATGGTGTTCCTGCCCGAGCGCGCCGCGCAGTTTGCCCGGGCCGGCGAGATCACGCGCCACGCGCTGGAGTTCTACTCGAAGCTGTGGGCGCCGTACCCGTTCCCGCAGCTGACGCTGCAGGACGGACCCAGCGCCGGGATGGAATACCCGATGGTCATCAATTCCAACCAGGGCGCCGCCGATCACGAAACCGGCCACCAGTGGTGGCCGATGATGGTGGGCACCAATGAGACGCGCTACGGCTGGATGGACGAGGGCTTCAACCAGTACATGAACATCCTGTCTGGTGCGGACGCGCGCAACGTGCCGCCCAACCTGAACGGCCACGGCCAGAGCTACGGCCGCACCAGCGGCAGTGAAGATGAAGCGTCGATGATGTGGTCGGCGAACGACGCGGGGTCGATGTACGGCTTCCAGACGTATTCAAAAGCGCCGTTGATGCTCTCCATGCTCGGCGGCATCGTGGGCGACGAGGTCGTGCAGCGCGCGATGAGCGAGTACACGAAGGTGTGGGCGTTCAAGCACCCGTCGCCGTGGGACTACATCTTCTTCATGAACAACGCGCTCAAGCAGGACCTGGGCTGGTTCTGGTACTACTGGCTCTGGACCACCGAGTCGGTGGACGGGCGCATCGCCAGCGTCGCGACGGCCGGTGCGAAGACCACCGTGACCGTGCGCCAGGATGGCCAGATGCCGTCGCCGGTGGTGCTGAAGGTGACGTTCGCCGCTGACGGCGCCGCGCTCAAGGCGATGCCCAACGCGAAGATGATCGATGCGACGACGGCGGTGGTGACGTGGCCGGTGGACGTGTGGTTCGGCGGCAGCCGCACATTCGACGCGGTGCTGGACTTCGGTGGCCGGGCCATCGAGTCCGTGACGCTCGATCCGATGTGCCGCTTCCCGGACCGCAATCCCAACGACAACGTGTGGCCCGCGGCGGCCCCCGGGGCCGGCGGCCGCGCCTACGTCTGCGGATAAATGAGCTAAGGGGACGGGTCTCGGGACCCGTCCCCCGCCACCTCGCCGTCCGAGTTCAGAATCCGCGGCGTGCCGTCAATCAGTTCCTCGCGGTACGCGATGCCGAAGATCTGCCATGCGGTCACGAACAGGCCGGCCAGGATAGGGCCGATGATGAAGCCCAGCGGGCCAAACACGAGAAGGCCGCCCAGCGTCGAGAACAGGATGACGACGTCGTGGAGCTTGGTGTCGTGGCCCACCAGGCGCGGCCGCAGCACGTTGTCCACCGATCCGACCACGAGGGCGCAGAAGATCGCCAGCAGGATGGCGCTGGTGACGGAACCGGTGGCGAACAGGATGAGACTGGCCGGCACCCAGATGAGCGCGCCGCCAATCAGCGGCAGGATCGACATCACCACCATCACCACGGTCCAGAACGCCGCGTTGGGAATGCCCGCCATCCAGAAGGCCGCGCCCGACATCGTGCCCTGAATCACGCCGATCACGATGGTGCCCTTGACCGTGGCGCGCGTGATGGACACAAAGCGCTCCTTGAGCAGTTCCTTTTCATCATGGTGCAGCGGCAGATGATCCAGCACCGCCGCGAGCATTCCGGGGCCGTCGATGAAGAAGAAGAACATCGTGTAGAGCGCGATGAAGAAGTGGAACAGGAACGACACCGTGCCGCGCGTGGTGTTCGAGAGCGACGACACGAGGAAACTGCCGATCGAGTTCACCACGTCGCCCACGGTGATCAGGATCTGGCCGCGGTAGGGCTCCAGGTACTGGTAGCCAGGCAGCAGGCGCAACTGCTGATCGAGGTAGGTCCGCTCGTTCATGAACCGCTCGATAACCGGCCTGATGTTGTCGGTGATCAAGAGGGCCTGACTGACAACCAGGGTGACGATCCCGGCCAGGGGGCCGACAACGGTGAGCAGCGTCAGCATCACGGTCAGTCCGGCTGCCAGTGGCGCGCGCCCGCCCACTCGCCGGAGGATGCGCGCGTACAGCGGGTAGATCAGCCCGGACATGACGGCCGTGACCAGGATGGTGAGCAGGAAC
>JANLHE010000557.1 GCA_024653875.1 Acidobacteriota bacterium | reverse complement strand
TTTTCGGCGGGCCCGCTCATCACGTCGCCCGTGGCCGAAAATCGCGACCCGTGGCAAGGACAATCCCACGTGGACTCGGCGGCGTTCCAGGCCACCCGGCACCCCATGTGCGGACACACCGGAGACAGCACCGATAACGTGCCGGCGGCGTCGCGATATGCAGCGACACGGTCGCCTCGAAGGTCGATGATTCGTCCCTCCCCAGCCGGAACGGCGCGCAAACTTCGCCCCTCGGCGCCGGCGAACCTGTCGCGAATCATGTAGTAGGGATAGTCCTTGTTCTCCTTGAGGTAATCCCAGAGTCCCTTGGCCACACTGGTCCGACCGACATCAAACAACGTCGCCCAGGGGTTCGGGCGACGCGTTGCGGCATCGCGCGCCATCATCGCGCCGAGCGTGCCGAATGTGATGCCATTGCCGCCAAACCCCGTAATGACGAACTGCCGCGGTGATGTCTCACCGATGTAAGGTAGGCCGTCGCGGGTTTCAATGACCTGCCCCGACCAGGCGCGAGTGACTACCGCGTCCGGTAGCCATCGATGCAGCAGTGACCCGAGGCGGTCGGGGCGCTCCGCCGTATCCTTCACCTGTCCGGTCTTGTGGTCCTCGCCGCCGAAGATCACCACATCGTGCCTGGGATGCGGCTCCAGCCGGACGTAGTGATACGGCTCCGACAGATCCCAAATCAGTGCGTCGGGCCACGATCCCTTCTCGACGCGCGCGGCGAGCACGTACGACGAATAGAGATACAGATCGGCCTGCAGGAGCGTGGCCCTCAGCAGGTTCGTCTTGCCGATGATGGGCACATGCGTGGCCACGACAACAAAGGACGTCGAGATCGTGTGCGCACCCACCTTCACTTCCAGCGGGTCATCGATCACGGCATCCACCGCGCTCTGTTCGAACACATGGGACCCATTGCCGGCCACGCGCTGCAGCAAGGCCGAGAGGTATCTGATCGGATTAAACCGCGCCTGGCTCTCAAATCGCACACCCGCCAGACCCAGCGTCGGCACGGCCGGCACGAACTCCGCGTCAAACCCCGAACGCGCGGCGACCTCGGCAATCTCACGGAGCTCGGCGGCGCCTCGTTCGTCCGGGGCATCCAACCGCTCAGTCAGGTACCCCGCAACCCAGGTGAAGTCACAGTCAATGTGCTCCTCCTCTACGATCCGGGCGATCTCGGCGATGGCGGCAAATCCGGCGTCCCAGATCGCTTCGGCGTGATCGCGGCCATGCGAACGGACGAGTTCGGGGAACCGGCCATCGGTGATCGCGGTCAGGTGTGCGGAGGTGTGACCGGTGTCGCCATGGCCGCATCGATCTCGTTCGACGAGCGCCACGGTGAGCCCGGCTTTCTTCAGCATGTACGCCGCTGTTGCGCCGGTCATGCCGCCCCCAATCACCACGGCATCGACAGACAGGTCGGCATCAACCGCTGGAAACCCGGCCGCTGCGTCGTTCGGCCCCCAATACGACGTGTAATCCGTTGAGGTCATCCCTGGTCCGCCTCACTCGTATGAGTCAGCAGGCGACCTGGCTCACGAGGTAGACGACCACAAGCACCGACACCGGCACGCCCAACAACCAGGCAATTCCATACTTCTTCATCGCACTGCTCCTTTCGTTCTGCCCCTGTTGGTCGCAGGACCCGCAGGCACCGGTTCGGCTGATTTGCATCAAACCGTGGGCTCCGGGAGGGGATGTTTTCAGAGGCAGCCACAGGCGTCTGTTCAAGACGATACAGGAGATTGCGGCCGGTCCCGCGCGCGGCCTCAGTCGTGCGCCGGCATCGGCATGCTGGTGAGGACACTGGTCAGCACGAGCGCGCAGAAGCCACAGATCAGCTCAAGCGACGCGATGCTGCGCAGATGGGCTGGGCCGTCGGGATGGACGGCCAGGGACGGCCGTACCACGCGCCAGTTGTAGAGGCCACACAAGCCCGCTGCGCCAAACGCGACCACCTTGGCTATCAACACGAAGCCATAGGGAGTGAAGAGCGACTGGAGGTCGCCGACGTGCTGCCACGCCGCCACGATGCCGGACGTCGCGAGCACGGCAACCGAGACGACCGCCTGCGGGGAGAAACGATCGATCACGCGGGCCAGCTGCTCGCGCGTGTCGGGTTCAGCGGGTGCGCCGGCTGGGCGAGTAATGGCAAGGATCATGGCGAGCGTCCCGAGCCACAATCCGGCCGCGAGCACATGCAGGCCGTGCGCGGCGATGACCATCGAGACGTAGGCGTCGGCGCCGGCGGCATGACCGGTGAACCCGACGGTGCCACCGAGCGCGGCGGCCGACAGGAGGAGCAAGCCCCATCGTTGCGGGGAGGCCGTGGCGATTGTGATCCACGCGGCGAGGCCGGCCGCCGTTTGCCACGCCCAGCCGGTGCCCCACGGCGTCTCGGTGATGATGACGACCGCATGCGCCAGCGTCAACGGCTGATCGGAGCCGAAGGCCTGCCAGGTCTGGAGCCAGAGCCGGGCGACGAGCGCGAGCAGGACCAGCGGCATGGTCAGTCTGGCCTGCCGGAGGGCGCGCGTGGACCAACCGGTGGCGCCTGGGCCATGTGATGGAGCCATGACACGCACGGCTCCGGCCGCGCCGATCGCAACGAGGATCGACGCATACCACCCGAACATGACCCCATTCGAGAGCCAGTCCATCCGCTATCCGGTCTTGAGCGTGAACTCGAACGTACCCGTCAGCATGTGCCCGTCCCTGCCGGACGCTCGCCATGAGACCGTGTACTTGCCTGGCGAGAGCGCGCCCTTGACGTCGGCCACGACGGAGTTGTCCGGCCCGTCACCGTTCCTGCCAGGCGCGAGATTTCCCAGTTCGACCTTGCCCGATGGTCCCGTGACCGTGATGCTGCTGACCACCATCGTGGGCGCCTCGGAAAACCAGATCTGAATCTGCTTCGGGGCCACGGTAATCGTGGCGCCTTCCGCGGGCATCGTCTTTTCCACCCGGAAGTGAAACGCGGAGAGGGTCAAGCCGGTCAGCAGGAGGACGGCCGGGAGGAAACGGCTCATTCAGATAGCTTAGCCGCGTTCTGGAAGAGGGGCCACCGCTCCGCCTCGTCATCGAGATCCACGAGGCCCACGAGGTTGTGGACGCCGGCACCGAGCAGGCGGACCGGACGCTGGCCCGCTTCCGTCTTGTCGAGCAGCGCCAGGGCGCGGCGGAGGATGTCGTCGGCGTCGCGCGTGGCGGCGGCGCTGTGACTGCGCGTGATCGTGGTGAAGTCGTCGTAGCGAACCTTGATGGTGACCGTGCGGGCGAGCAGGTCGCGGCGCACGAGCCAGTCCGCCACCTCGCGCGCCATGTCCAAGATCTCGTCGCGGATGCGATTGAGGTCCGTGAGGTCTTCCGCGTAGGTGCACTCGGAGGACGAAGACTTGGCGGGGCGGTTCGGGGACACGGGCCTGTCGTCCTGGCCGGCGGCGAGCCGCTGCAGCCAGTCGGCGAGGTTGCCCACCGCGGCGTGCAGCAGCGCCGGGTCCGCCGCGCGCACGTCGGTGAGTTTGTCGATGCCGCGTTCGCGCAGCCGGGCGGCGGTCACCGGGCCCACACCCCAGAGCGCGTCCACAGGCAGCTGCTGGAGGAACGTCTCCACGCGTTCGGGTGCGATGACCGTCAGCCCGTCGGGTTTACGCCACGCGGACGCAATCTTCGCCAGGAACTTGTTGGGCGCCACGCCCGCCGAGGCGGTGAGGCCGGTGGTGTCTTTGATGAGGGATTTGATGCGGCGCGCCACGGTCATGCCCAGCGGCTCGTTCCAGGCGTTGGCCGTGACGTCGAGATAGGCCTCGTCCAGCGACAGGCCCTCCACCAGCGGGGTGACGGAGCGGAAGATCTCGAAGACCTGCTGGGACACCGCGCGGTACTTGTGGAAGTTCGGGCTGATGATGACCAGGTCCGGGCAGAGCCTGACCGCGCGCGACATTGGGATGGCGGACCGGACGCCGAACGTGCGGGCTTCGTAGCTGGCGGCGGCCACCACGCCCCGGGAATCCGGACGGCCGCCCACCGCTACCGGCCGGCCTTTGAGATCGGGCCGGTCGCGTTGCTCGACGGAGGCGTAGAACGCGTCCATGTCGACGTGAATGATGCGTCGCGTCATTTTGGTTGGTGCCGGGCGCCAGCGAGTATTGCTATCATGCCTCCATGAAGGCGACTCC
>JANLHE010000546.1 GCA_024653875.1 Acidobacteriota bacterium | reverse complement strand
GCCGGCCGAAGTCGTGGATTGCTCGGGACATCAATACGTCGATTTCGACATCACGATGAGCCGCACGGGCGACGCGGTGGCACCGGCGCTGACCGTGATTCCGTACTATCTCGATGCGTCTGGCGCAGCCTATACGGCCGGGACCGCTACGGTGCTGACCTTTGGTGGCGCGTCCGGTGATTACGAGTCTCTGAAACAACGCATCCGAGTCGAGGCGCGCGGGAATTCGGTCGCGTTGCTTGTCGAGAGCATCGCCGGGACCGGGGCCAGTGTGGATATCGGCGCGACGCTTTCGTAAAATGAACATTAAAGGCAAAGGCGGCGAGTTGCGCGCGACGATCCACGTCAAGCGTGCTGGTACGGGCAAGGTTGACACCTACGAGCTTGTCGGCGGGTGCAGCTTGGAAGAAGCAAGGGCACTTGGCGCGAAGATCGAACACGGCGCATCCGGTGGGCTGGTCGGACAGGGTGCAGCAATGAACAACCAACCGAAGGAGTCATGACATGGCCGTTACTCATTCCACCGCATCGCGCGATGCCGCAACAAATGCCGTCGTTGATCAACTGGACGGCGCCGGTTCAAAACTGTGCTTCCGTATCTCCGCAGCGGGGGCGATCGCGGCGACGCTGACGTGCGCGACGCCGGCCTTCGGTGCATCGTCCACCGGGACCGCGACGGCGGGCGCGATCGCGTCCGACACGAACGCGGCCGGCAATGCAAGCCCGGTATCCCATGCGACGCTACAGACTTCTGGCGACGTGGTGGCGATCACCTGCCAGGTGGCGGCGAGCGGTTCGGACATCAATCTCACCAACGGGTTGACCGTTGCGGCCGGCGACACGGTGTCCTGTTCGAGTCTGACCTATACCGCGCTGAGCGCGTAACGTAGGGGGGCCCGCGTGGCTCTCGCACTAGGCACTAATTCCGGGTTTGTAACCGTAGCGCCGACGGTAGACCCGGCCGCGACGGGGGTAACGATTGACGGCTCTTCCGTCGTTACCAAACATACGTCGCCAGTCGGCGCGGTCAAGATCACGTCGATTGGCTGGTATCGGGCATCCGGCACGAACACGGCGAATTGGGAGATCGCGCTTTACTCTGAATCTGCTGGCGTAGCAGCCACGCGCCTCTTTGTCGATGCGACAAATTCGACCGCATCGGCCGGTTGGGTGGTGACGGCGGTTGATTGGGCTATATCCCCGAGCACGGCTTATTGGCTCGGCTTGCAGATGGACGCCCACTCGGGGAGCAGTTCTGTAGATAGAGCCGCCGCCTCGGGCGCGGGGTCGGACGTACGGACCTCGCAAACCACGCTGAACAATCCCTACGGCGGCGGGGCGGTAGCGGATGCAGATGGCATGTACGCCATCTATGCGCTGGTGGCTATTTCCCATGCGGCTTCTGGGGCGCTGACAGGCCCGGGATCGACGGTAGCAGGATCGGCGGCGCGTGTTGCCGGCGCGGTGACGCACGCTTCCACGGGTGTACTCACAGGGCAGGGGTCGATAGTCGCGGGGACGGCATCTAGCGCCACGACGCGGGCTGCATCCGGGGCTTTGACTGGTGCCGGTGCGACGGTAACTGGTACAGCGGCACGCACTCACGTTCACGCCGCGACTGGCGTTCTGGCAGGGCCTGGGGCCGCGATCGTCGGGGCGGCCTCCAGCGCCACGGTGCGCCCATCCAGCGGTGCCCTTGTAGGTCCTGGGGCGGCGGTAGCGGGGACGGCGTTCCATAGCAATGTGCACGCGGCTGCGGGTGCCCTTACCGGGCCTGGCTCGGTGGTTGTCGGGGCGGCCTCGAGTGCCACTGAGCGGGTGGCGTCCGGGGCGCTAGTCGGGCCGGGCGCGACCGTCGCTGGGACTGCGGCACGCACGCGGGTTCATGCGACCAGTGGCGCGCTGTCCGGGGCTGGGGCGACTGTTGCCGGCGCGGCGGTGCACAACGTCCCGCACGCATCGGATGGCGTCCTGGTCGCGGCGGGGGCGGTTCTGACGGGGGATGCCACTCGGCAGGCTTCGGGGCCGGTAACGCACGCTACAAGCGGGGCGCTGGCTGGCGCTGGCGCAGTAGTCCAAGGGGTAGCGGCGAGGACGCACGCGCACGCGGCTACGGGCGTTCTGGTGGCTGCTGGCGCGGTCATAGCCGGTGCTTCCGCGCGGACGCGGGTGCATTTGAGCGCTGGCGAACTGATCGCGCAAGGCTCGATCATCGTCGGCGCTGCAAGTCGCACCGGAACAGTGCCAGGCGAACACGTTGCGACCGGGGTTTTAGCCGGGCCGGGAGCATCTGTGCAGGGGTATTCCAGAAACTTCTACCCGCACGACGTTCTGCCTGCCTGCCGGCCGGGCGGCGGATCGATCGCTTCATCGTCCAGGGTGAGTAGTTCGGAGTCAATTCGGCAAGTCGTGGACGGCGGCGGTAGGCGAGCAAACACATCATCGGGGCGTAGGCCAATATCATGACACTTAGACTGATTACTGCGCCGACCGTCGAACCCGTCACCGTGGCCGAGGTCATGGCTTGGTCACGGATCGACGCATCGAATCAGGAACCAGCGCCCGGCATCATCACGGCCGCGCTGCCGGGTACGCCGGTGGCCGGGAACGTGGACAATGGGGCGCATCGCTACCGCGCGACGTTCGTTACCGCGGACGGTGAGACCGACGGCGGAACGATATCCGCCGCGGTGACGGTGGCCGACAAGACGGTCAACGGCAAGGTGAGTCTGACAGCGATCCCGCTAGGCGGTGCTTTGGTGACATCGCGCAAGCTCTACCGGACGGCTGCCGCTGGGTCCACCTATCTGCTGCTCGCCACGATTGCGGACAATTCGACCACAACCTACACCGACAACATCGCCGATGCGAGCCTCGGGGCAGGGGTGCCGTCAACGAACACGACCAGCGATCCGATGCTAAGCATGTTGATCACGGCCGCGCGCCGCGTTGCCGAAAATATGACTGGTCGCGCCTTTATCACTCAGACATGGGAGCTGGTGCTCGACGTTTTTCCGAGTAAGGAAATTGAAATAGGGATGCTGCCGATTCAGTCGATCACCACGGTGAAATACTACGATACTGACGGGGTGCTTCAGACGATAGCCGCAGCGGACTATGTACTTGAACCCGACACGCTTCCTGGCTGGTTGCTTCCTGCCTACGATGTTGACTGGCCGGATACCTACGACATGGCGCAGTCCGTCATCATTCGCTTCGTCGCTGGATACGGCTCTGCGGGATCGAGCGTGCCAGCCGAGATTCGGATGTGGATCAGCGCGCAAGTAGCGGCGGCATACGGCAATCCGACTGGCTTGATGGATGGGAAAGCCGCCGCGTTGCCGTTTATTGACGGCTTGCTCGACGCCTACAAGATCAGGTGGCTCTAAATGGATATTCGCCTGGACAAACGCTGCACAATCGAGTCGCCGACGGTGGGGCAGGGCGACTACGGCGAGCCGATCAATACCTGGGCCGTCCTCGCAACCGTCTGGTGCCAGGTGCAGGACGATCTGCCGAGCAAGTCAGAGGCCGTGCAGCAGGGCCTCGTGGTCGCCAAGAACCGGGCCCGCATCCGGTTCCGCTAC
>JANLHE010000545.1 GCA_024653875.1 Acidobacteriota bacterium | reverse complement strand
GCTGTTCGCCGGTTAAAGTGGTACGTGAGCTGGGTTTAGAACGTCGCGAGACAGTTCGGTCTCTATCTGTCATGGGCGCAGGAGATTTGAGTGGGGCTGACCTTAGTACGAGAGGACCGGGTTGGACGCACCTCTAGTGTACGAGTTATCCCGCCAGGGGTAGCGCTCGGTAGCTACGTGCGGAAGGGAGAAACGCTGAAAGCATCTAAGCGTGAAACCCTCCACAAGATGAGATCTCCCTAGACGTAAGTCTCTGAAGGCTCCTGGAAGATTACCAGGTCGATAGGTCGGGTGTGGACGCACAGCGATGTGTGAAGCTTACCGATACTAATCAGCCGTGAGGCTTAAACATTGATTCTTTTTCATCCCGTGGTGATGAATCAACTACCGTTTGCAGGGTATTCAGCTGTCAAGGCTGTTTGTACGACGGGCGCCGCAAGGCGACCGGAGTGCATGTGCCGGCGGGCGTATGTTCCGCCGCCACGTTTGTTCTTTGCACGTCAAGTTTCCCGGTGGTCATAGGAGTTGGGTCACACCCGTTCCCATTCCGAACACGGAAGTTAAGCCGACTACCGCCGATGGTACTGCATGGGTAACTGTGTGGGAGAGTAGGTCGCTGCCGGGATTATTCCCCAAAGGGCTCGATGCCAGGTGCATCGGGCCCTTTCTTTTTGTACGCCGCGTTTCGCCGCGGCCGCGCACGGCGGGCCGGGAGACGGGATAAGATGCGCTCTCCCAAAGGAGCGATCATGACCCGACGCCGCCGACCGTCCCTGGCCCTCATGGTGCTTGGGTGCGCCAGCCTCGCCGCCCAGGCCCCTCTCGACACCCCGACCAATGACGCGCCCAACCCGTATGTCACCGAGACCGGCTGGGCGAAGATGCCGGCCGGCCGGACGTGGGGCGCCACGAGCGCGGTCGCCGTCGACCGCGACGGCCGCTCGATCTGGGTTGCCGAACGGTGCGGGGCGAACAGCTGCTGGAATGCCGCCGAGGGCAAGCCCTCTCCCCTCGACGTCGTCCTCAAGTTCGACGCGAACGGGACGCTGGTGAAGAGCTTCGGCCAGGGGTTGTTTGTGTTTCCCCACGGCATCCACGTCGATCGCGAGGGGAACGTCTGGGTCACCGACGGACAGGACAATCTTCCGCGGCGCGCGAGGGGCGCGGCGGCGGATGCCCCGCTCCCGCCGATGCCGGCGCGCGTCATCGGCCATCAGGTCTACAAGTTCAGTCCGGACGGCGCGCTCCTGCTCACGCTGGGCAAGGCCGGAGGCAACCGGCCCGGTGAGCCCGGGGATCCCGCCTCGTTCTATCAGCCCAACGACGTCATCACCAACGCGGCGGGAGACATCTTCGTCGCCGAGGGACACGGCGGCGCCACCGCGCGGATCGTGAAGTTCGATCGGGCCGGGACATTCCTCAAGGCGTGGGGCAGCCGCGGCGCCGCGCCCGGGCAGATGGATCAGCCCCACGCGCTTGCCTTCGATTCCAGGGGGCGCCTTGTCGTCGCCGATCGCTCGAACAACCGACTGCAGATCTTCGACCAGGAGGGCGGCCTCCTCGCGCACGGGTGGGAACAGTTCAGCCGCCTGAGCGGCATCTGGATCGACGCAAACGACACGATCTACGGCACCGACTCCGAGTCCGGGTCGGTGGCACCCGCGCGCAAGGCATGGAAGCGCGGCATCCGCATTGGAAGTCTCCGTGAGGGTCCGGCCGCCAGGATCACGGCCTTCATCCCGGACCCCGTCGAGAATCCCCCCAGCACCAGCGCCGCCGAGGGCATCGCCGTCGACCGGGACGGGCGCATCTACGGCGCCGAGGTCGGGCCCCGCGCGCTGAAACGCTACGTCCGCCGCTGACGCGCCGCCTTTGACGGATGGCTCCAGGGGGAGTAGGATCCGGCCCGTTTCCACAACACACGGGCTTACCTGTTTGCGCGAGGAGTACAGCGATGTCTGTCACGCGTCGAGGACTGTTGACGATGTTCGGGGCGGGTGGTGCCGGAGCCTGGGGAGGACCGGTTGACGGCCTCGCTCTGGCGGCCAGGGGGCTGGAAGACGAATCCGCCGCACTCTGGCAGGGCGGTGGCCGGCGTGGCGGCGCGCCCGCGGCCGCGGGGGATCAACCGCCTGCCATCAAGCTCAGCAGCAACGAGAACCCGACGGGCCCCGGCAAGGCGGTGCTCGACGCCATCGTGGGCCAGTTTGGCGAGGCCGGGCGGTATCCGTTCAACGCCGATCCTGGCGAAGGCAAGCTGGTCGAAACGATCGCCGCCCTTCACCGGGTCAAGACCAACAACGTGGTCCTTGGCGCCGGGTCGCAGGAAATCCTCAAGAACGCCGTCTGGGCGTTCACGAATCCCTCGCGCCATCTGGTGACGGCGTCTCCGACGTTCGAGAACGCCACGAACGTGGCACGGCGCATGGGACACCCGGTGGTGGAGTTCAACGTCGACAGCCAGTTCCGCATTGATCTCGAGGCGATGCTCACCGCCGTGCGCGGCGCGGGCCTGGTGTTCGTGAACAACCCCAACAACCCGACCGCGACGGTGCACGGCGGAAAGACGATCGCGGATTTCGTGGAACGGGTGCGGCGCATCTCGCCAGAGACGGTGATCCTGATCGACGAGGCGTACCACGAGTACGTCACAGACCCGGCGTACGAAACCGCGATGCCCATCGCGCTGTCCACGCCGAATGTGTTCGTGGCGCGCACGTTCTCCAAGGCGTACGGGATGGCGGGCATGCGCATCGGGTACGCCGTCGGCAGCGCCGATACCATCAAGCCGCTCGAGCGCTTGCGGATGCCGTTCAGTATCAGCGTCTTCGGCGTCGTGGCGGCGATTGCCGCGCTCGGTGACGTGAAGCATCTCGACGCGGAGCGCGCCCGGAACACCGAGGTGCGGGCGTTCACGCAGAAGGCCCTCGAGGATCTCGGGTGCCGCTGCACGGCCTCGCACACCAATTTCCTGTTCGCGAACGTCGGCAGGGCCGCCTCGCAGTTCCGGAGTGCGTGCGCCGCCCAGGGCATCCTGGTGGGCCGTGACTTTCCTCCGTTCGAGGGAAGCCACGCGCGCATCTCGCTGGGAACCATGGAAGAAATGCAGAAGGCGACGGCCGTCTTCCGCGATGTGTTGCGACCGGCGAATGCTGCCGGTGGCGGGATTGAGTAGGAGACGCCATGTTGACACGACGCAAGTTCGTTCAGACCGTGGGCGCCGGCGCCGCCGGCGCGCTGACAGGTTCGTGGATCGGCGCGCGCGGCCGCGAAGGCAGCCTCTGGGACCTCGCGCCCACCCTTGATGCGGCGCAGGCCATGCGGGTGATTCCGCTCTCCAGCAATGAGAACCCGCTTGGACCCGGCAAGGTCGTGCTTGACGCGGTCCAGCGCGCGTTTGGACCGGCCGGCGCAACGCCCGGGCGGTACTCGAGCGCCACGGGCGAACTGCGTGACGTCCTGTCGACGTACTTGAACGTCCGGCCGGAGAACCTGACGCTGGGCTGCGGGTCCACGCAGATCCTGCGGACGGCGACACACGTCTATACCGAACGGACAAAAGCCCTTGTCGGCACCATTCCGACGTACGAGGAGAGCGCCGGCTACGCGGCGATGCTGGGCCGGCCCGTCCGCGCGGTGGCCCTGGATCGCGACTTCAGGATGGACTTGGACAAACTGGCCGACGCCTCGCGTGGCGCGGGCATGGTGTTCTACTGCAACCCGAACAATCCGGTTGCGACCTACGTCGGCGCGCAGGCCACCCGCGACTTCATCGCCCGTGTGCACCGCATCTCTCCGGAGACGACGATTCTGGTGGACGAAGCGTACTTCGAGTACGTGACCCACGCCGATCACGCGACGATGATCCCGGTGGCGCTGGAGGATCCGCGGGTCGTGGTCGCCCGGACGTTCTCCAAGGCATACGGCATGGCCGGACTGCGGCTGGGTTATGGCGTCGGCCATCCCGACGCGATTCGCAGGATGTCCCAGTGGGACAGCGGGTCCGGCACCAGCTCCCTGAACGTGCTGGCGTTGCATGCCGGCATCGCGGCGATCGGCCAGGGCGCCGCGTTCGTGGACGCCGAGCGCGCCAGAAACACGGCGGTCAGGAACTTCACCGTGAAGTGGTTCGCCGACCGCGGCATGAAGTCCACGGACTCGCACACCAACTTCATCTTCGTGAACACCGGTATGCTGGCAAAGCAGTTCCGCGACGGCTGCGCCGCCAAGGGCGTGCGCGTCGGCCGGGACTTCCCGCCGTTCGAGCACGCCTGGTGCCGCATCTCGCTGGGCACGATGGACGAGATGAAGCGCGCGGTGGCCGTGTTCGGGGAAGTGCTCGGCAAGGCCGGGGTCATCGCCGCCGCGTAGATTTCAAGACCTCTGAGGTCGATTTCGTTGACACGCTGAAAACGACGAAATGTTAAGACTTCTGACGTCGTTGTCGGGTACACGAAAACGACCTCAGAGGTCGTCTTCTATTTCCTGGGCCACACGACGCCCTGGTCGCGCGGGACCTGGGTGACACCCTTGAAGTTGAAGCGCTGCAGCCGGCGGCCTTCGTACGTCTCTGTGGTGAAGATGTTGCCCGCCGAGTCGGTCACGATGCTGTGCACCGCGAAGAACTGCCCGGGTTGACGGCCGCCGTCGCCGAACGCCGACACGATCTCCAGCGTGTCGCGGCGCAGGATGTACACGCGCTCGTTCTTGCCGTCCGCGACGTAGAGGTAGCGCTGCTGGGGATCGCGTGAAAACGCGACGTCCCACACCGCGCCGTCGCCGAGCGTGCGCTTGGCAATCACCTGTTCCCTGACGAATTGTCCCTCGCGCGTGAAGACCTGCAGGCGGTTGTTCGGGCGGTCACACACGTACACCAGGCCATCCACGGACAAGTCCGAGCAGTGGACGGGCGTCCGGAACTGCTGCGCCGGGGGCGCGTCGGGATCGTACGGGCCGAGGTTCGTGTCATCCGGCTTGTTGCCGTAGGCGCCCCAGTAGCGCTTGAACGCGCCGGTGTCCGCGTCGATCACGGCCACACGTTTGTTGCCGTAGCCGTCGGCAAGGTAGGCCTCGTTGGCCTTCGGGTCGACAAAGATCTTGGCGACGCGGCCGAAGTTCGACGTGTCGTTGCTGCCGCCGCTCTTGCCAAACTGGCCGTACTGCGCGATGAACTTCCCTTCCTGGGTGAACTTCAACACGTGCGCGTCTTTTGCGCCGTTGCCGCCGATCCAGACGATGCCCTTGTGGTCGACGAAGATACCGTGATTGGACTGCGGCCACTCGTAGCCCTCACCGGGGCCGCCCCACGCGCTCAGCAGGTTGCCCTGCTGATCGAATTGCAGGATCGGCGGCGCGCGCCGGCAGCACTGCGCCGTCGGCGGGTTCTGCTCGGCAGCCGCCTCGGCCGCCGACAGGGTGTCCGGCCGGTGGACCACCCAGATGTGGTCCTGCGCGTCCACCGCGACGCCGATGGCCATGCCCATCAGCCATCCGTTCGGCAGCGGCTTCGGAAACGTGGGGTCCACCTCGAATCTGGGCGCCTCGACCGTGGCGGTCGCCTGGTCCGCGGCCGAGGCGCGCTCAAACGCGCGCTCGGCGACCACCAGGACGATGAGGCCCGTCGCGAAGAGCCCGGCGAGGAATGTGGATCTGCTGTTCATGCGGGCTCCTACCTGACCACGAACTTCTGTATGCGTTTGCCTTCGAGGGCTTCACCGGTGAGGACATGGCCGCGCGAATCCACGGCGACCGAGCCGACCGCATGGAAATGACCGGGCCAGCGGCCGCCGGCGCCGATGCGCCCCACCTCGGCCAGCGTGTCCCGGCGCAGGACGCGCACGACATGCCCCTGGCCATCGGCCACGTAGACAAACCGTTGTGCGGCGTCGGCAGAGAACGCGACATCCCAGACTGAACCGCTGCCCAGGGTGGCCGCGGCGACGACAGCCTCCCGGACGAACGTGCCGTCCTTCCTGAAGACCTGGAGCCGGTTGCTGTCCCGATCGCACACGATGAGTTCGCCGGTGCGCGAGAGCGCCAGGCACGACAGCGTGCGGAATTGTTTCGCCGCCGGCGCGTTGGCCGCGTACGGCGGGGGCGCGCCGGCGTCCGGTGGCGCGCCGTACGCGCCCCAGTGCCGCTTGTAGGCGCCGGTGGTGGCGTTGAACACGACGATGCGCCGGTTGCCGGTATCCGCGATGAAGACTTCGTTGGCCTGGGTGTCGATGTCAACGGCGGCCGGACGCCTGAGTCCCGTCCGGCTGTCCGGGCCTCCGATCTCGCCGGGCTTGCCGATTTGCAGCAGGAACTTGCCGTCACGCGAAAACTTCAAGACCTGCGCGTCTTCGGGTGCCGGGGTGGCCGGCGCTCCGCCTCGGCCCGGCGCCCCGCCTCGGCCCGCAGGGGCAGGGGGCAGCCCCGCCGCCGTCAGCCAGACATTGCCGGCCGCATCCACCGCGATGCCGCCCGGGTTCGCCGGCCAGTCATATCCGGCGCCCGGGCCTCCCCAGTGGCCGACCAGTGCCCCGTCCGCATCGAACTCCAGCACGAACGGCGCGGCCGCGCAGCAGTACTCCGCACCAGGCGGCGTCAGGCCCAACGTGGCTTCCGTGCGGGCGTTGAGCGAGGCCGCGCCCCGGTGCACGACCCAGACGTGATCGCGGCTGTCGGTCGTCACGCCTGTTACCGATCCCAGGAT
>JANLHE010000009.1 GCA_024653875.1 Acidobacteriota bacterium | reverse complement strand
GGCCGCAGCCGATACATGTAGAGGCTCATGAAGAGCGCCAGCGGGATGGTGGATCCGATGGCAAAGACGCCCCAGGCGCTCTCCGCAAGGGCGTTCACGACGGCCAGGCCAAGGCCGGCCAGCGCGATGACGATGATGAAGAGGATGGCGAGGCCGGCCGTGAATCCGGCGACGGGCCCAATCTCCTGGCGGGTAATCTCGGCCAGCGACGCGCCACCGCGCCGGGTGGAGGCCCACAGGATGATCATGTCGTGCACGGCGCCGGCCAGGCAGACGCCGGCGACGATCCATATCAAGCCGGGCGCGTAGCCGAACTGGGCGGCCAGCACCGGGCCGATCAGCGGGCCGGCGCCGGTAATCGCCGCGAAGTGATGTCCGAACAACACCCAGCGGGGGGTGGGGACGTAGTTGTGCCCGTCGTTGCGGAGATGCGCCGGCGTCCTGCGCTCATCATCGAGCACCATGATCTTGGCGGCGATGAACGCGCTGTAGTACCGATAGGCGATGACCAGGATGCCGAGGATCGGCACAATCAAATAGAGTGCGGGCATGGGCCGGGATTCTAGGTGATCCGAGTCCTCTCGAACAACTTGTGGCTTCTCAGGACACGGAACATCCGCACCTGCGTGCGCCGGTTGTTCACGCAGTGGCTCTTCAACCACGCTAAGTTGCGCAATCGCGCCCGGCGGGGTATCATGGGGATTCCTTGGCGCGGGGTGGAGCAGTCCGGTAGCTCGTTGGGCTCATAACCCAAAGGTCGCAGGTTCAAATCCTGCCCCCGCAACCAACCTCTTTAACGGGTGACAGCACTTTGCTGTCACCCGTTTTTTTTGTACGGACGTCAACAGAGCGCGGTCCCGGAGACGGGCCGCCGGACGGCCGCGAACGGGGCCGCCCCGCCGCGCGCGGAGCCGTCGGCCGTGACGCCGCTTGTCGGCGAGCACGCGGTGGGGCTGTTCGTGGCCATCCGGCGGTTCCTGGAGCCAACTGTCAGGATGCGCAGACGGCGCGTCAGTGGCCAGTTAATCGTTTCATTAATCGTTTCGCATGACTGGCCTATTCTCCTAGATATGCCGTTATTATGGCACATATGCCGTGATATAATCGTTTCATTATGAGCACGGTTTCGGCGGAGCTCAGCCGGGGAGTTCTTCACGCGGCGGACCTTCGGCAAAGGCTCGACGTCTCTCCCGCCACGATGATGCGCGCGATACGGGAGGCAGGGACCGAGGTCATTCCGATTGGTCGAGGCCGCGCCACGCGCCACGGGTTGCGCCAGACGTGGCCGACCCTGGCCACCTCCCACTTTCCCGTGGTTCGAGTTCTTGAAGCCGGCACCGCTCGATCGGAAGGCGAACTCTTCACGCTGGCGGCGCGACAGACGGTGTGGATGCCCGCCGGTGCCGTGTCTGACGGGATCCCGACAGTACTCGCGGACGCGCGTCCCTCTGGATTCCTCGGACGACACTTTGCGGTCATGCATCCCGATCTGCGACTGCCGGCGCGTTTGGTGGATTGGTCCGATCACCACATTCTGCTCGCGATGAGTCGGCGCGGTGAAGACCTGCCCGGCAATCTCGTTGTCGGAGATGAATCGTTTGCGCGCTGGCAGGCGCTCGACATTCCGGTCAGCACGCGCGGCGATTATCCTGAGCTGGCCGAGGCGACGATCGCAGGCCATCCTCCGGGGTCGTCCGCCGGCGGTGAACGTCCGAAGTTCGGAGCCTTCGTTGATGGACGGCACGTCCTTGTCAAGTTCGCTGCTCGTGGCGGTGGCGGTGGCGGTGGCGGCGACGCGGTGGCCAGGCGCTGGTGCGATCTTCTGGTGCTCGAGGCGCTCGCGCTGCATGTGGTGTCGGCTCACGGCGTGCCTGCCGCCCGGACGAGCATTATCGATGGCGGTTCGCACTGTTTCCTTGAGAGCGAGCGATTCGATCGCGTCGGCATCAGGGGGCGTGTTGCCGTACTGAGCCTGGCGGCGGTTCAAGACGATCCGGCGGACCCCTGGGCGCGCGCGGCCGTTCTCCTGATGGATGCGGGGCGTCTGTCCACTGAAGATGCCCGCCGGCTTCAGTGGCTCGATGCGTTTGGCGCACTCATCGGCAATACGGATCGGCATCCGTACAACGTCATCTTCTTTGCTGACGGTGCAACGCTGCGGCTCGCCCCGGCCTTCGATCAGGT
>JANLHE010000077.1 GCA_024653875.1 Acidobacteriota bacterium | reverse complement strand
GATCGCATCCCTGAACTTGGCGTGGAGGACGGCCAGGCGTTCGTGCCGGCCGACGCGATCGGTCTGGTGGACGCCGTCGCGGCGCCATTCACCGGAGGGTGCCTGGTCAACGCGGCGCCGCCTGCCTCCGCCTCGCTTGCGGCGCTCCCGCGGGTGAGTGGCATCACCGTCAACACCGTCCATGGCGACGCGGCATCGATTGCGGCCGTTGTCGATCGCTGTCACCCGCATGTGGAAAGCATGGAGGGCGCGGCCTTCATGTACGCGTGCCTGATCGCCGGCGTGCCCTTCGCGCAAATTCGCGCGGTGTCCAACTACGTCGAGCGCAGGAATCGGGCCGCCTGGGCACTCCCCGAGGCGATTGCGGCGCTCGGCCGTACCGCCACGGCCGTGATCGGGGAGGTGGGGGCCGGATGACACTGTCCCTGGCCTTCTCCCCGTGCCCCAACGACTGCTTCATGTTCGACCCGATCGTGCACCGGCGGATTGATCTGGAGGGACTGGACTTCGACGTGCGGCTGGCGGACGTCGAGGCCTTGAACCGCGACGCATTCGGCGGCGTCACCGACGTCACCAAGTTGAGTTACCACGCGTTCGCGTACTGCGCCGATCGGTACGCGATGCTCAGCGCCGGGAGTGCCCTCGGTCGGAATTGCGGGCCGCTGGTGATCTCGAAGCGCCCCGTCACGGCAGACGAAGTGGCGGCCGGTGGTCTCCGGATCGCCATCCCCGGCAAGTACACGACAGCCAACCTGCTGCTGGGCCTTGCGTTCCCCCTGGCGACGAACACCACCGCGATGCTCTTCTCGGACATCGAGTCCGCGGTGCAGGAGGGCCGCTGTGACGCGGGCGTCATTATTCACGAGAGCCGCTTCACCTATGAGGCCAGGGGCCTGCGGAAGATCGTGGACCTGGGTGAGTACTGGGAAGGCACCACCGGCCATGCCATCCCGCTCGGCGGTATCGCCATTCGGCGTTCGCTGCCGGCGGAGATTCAGGTCACGATGAACCGGGTGCTGCGCCGGAGCGTGGAGTACGCCTTCGCGCATCGCGAGGAGACGTTGCCGTACGTGCGGGCCCATGCGCAGGAGATGTGCGACGACGTGATGGCCAAACACATCGACCTGTACGTGAACGGCTACTCCGTCGACCTCGGTTCGGAGGGCCGGCGCGCGGTTGACGCGCTGTTTGCGAAAGCGCACACTGCCGGCGTGATTCCGCACATCGAATCGTGGATGGCCGATGTTTAGCTGGTGGCGGGACGCCGATCAGGCCGCGCGCAAGGCGCTCGTCGCGGCGTCGCTCGGCTGGATGCTCGATTCGTTCGACGTCATGTTGTACGCGCTGGTGCTGCTGGCCGTGCGCAATGACCTCGGCATCGACGCGTCCACCGCCGGGTCCCTGCAGTCACTGACCCTGCTGGCGTCGGCCGCCGGCGGCCTGTTGTTCGGCGTGCTGGCCGACAAGTGGGGCCGCACCCGCGCGCTGATGTTGAGCGTGCTCATGTACTCGGTCTTCACGGCCGCGTGTGGATTCGCGCAGACGGTGGCGCAGCTGGCCGTGTTCCGCATCTTCCTCGGCTTCGGCATGGGCGGCGAGTGGGCGAGCGGCGCCGCGCTCGTGTCCGAAACATGGAAGGAGCGCGACCGCGGCAAGGCGCTCGGCTTCATGCAGAGTTCCTGGGCGATCGGGTATGCGCTGGCGGCCGTCGTGAACTGGCTGGTCCAGGACGTGGCGGGGTTCGGCTGGCGGGCGGTGTTCTTCGCGGGCATCCTCCCGGCGCTGTACGCCTTCTGGGTGCGCCGCAGCGTGGAAGAACCCGACATGTGGAAGGCCGAACGGGCGAAGCCGTCCCGCGTGTCCCTGCGCGGCGCGATGGGCGGCTCGATGCTGCGTATCACGCTGGCCATCACGCTGATGAACGCGTGCACGATGTTCGCGTGGTGGGGCCTCTATTTGTGGATCCCCTCCTACCTGGGCGCGTCCCAGGACACCGGCGGCATCGGGCTCTCCAACGCCGCGATGAACTGGTTCATCATCGTCATGCAGGTCGGCATGTGGTTCGGCTACGTGACGTTCGGCTACATCAGCGACAGCGTCGGCCGGCGCAAGACCTATGTCGGCTACCTCGCGCTGGCGGCGGTGCTGGTGATGGCCTACGCGTACACCAGCACGCCCTGGATGTTGCTGGCGTTGGGGCCCGTGGTGGCGTTCTTCGGGACCGGGTACTTCAGCGGGTTCGGCGCCGTGACGGCCGAGCTCTATCCCACCGCCGTGCGGGCCACCGCGCAGGGGATCACGTACAACGTGGGCCGCGTGGCCAGCGCCGCCGCGCCATGGATGGTGGGATCGCTGGCGCAGACCAACGGCTACCCCGCGGCATTATCAATTACCGCCGCCGCGTATCTGCTCGCCGCCGCGTGCTGGGTGTTGATTCCAGAGACCAAAGGGCGGGTGGTTGCGTAGGACCCCAGGACCTCAGGACCTCAGGACCTCAGGACCCCAGGACCTCAGGACCCCGTTATCTCCGTCACCATCCCCATCAGGTAGTGCAGCGTGACGGTGTCGCCCGCGGCCATGTTCTTTGGCGCGGCTTCGCTGCCCACGCGCGCATGGCG
>JANLHE010000535.1 GCA_024653875.1 Acidobacteriota bacterium | reverse complement strand
TTGCGTACGCCCGAAACCAAGGTCAGACATGACCTCAAAGCGGAAAACATCAGGCGTGCGTGTAGGTCGAGGGAGGATAACAACAAAACCCGGCCGATGGCAAATGTCCGGTTCGGCCCGCCCCGTCCCCGCCCCATCCCGCCCCATCAAAGACGCTGGCCGCGGCCCCCGTCTTGGGCTAGCATCGGGGCCGGCCACCGTCTGGCCCCGCAACCTGTGGAGCGCCCCATGAAACGCGTCACGATCGCCCTGCTCGCGTCCCTGTTGACCGGCGCCGCCCTGGCGGCGCAAACCACCGGCGTCACGGCCATTCGCGCCGGCCGCCTCCTCGACCCGGAAGCGGGCGTCGTCCGGCTCAATCAGGTCATCCTGATCGAAGGCACGCGCATCCGGGACGTCGGTCCGAATCTCGCGATTCCCGCCGGCGCGAAGGTCATCGACCTGTCGACGATGACGGTGCTGCCCGGGCTCGTCGACGCACACAACCATCTGGCGCTGACCTACAAGCCGGTGCCGGAGAACAACGTCTACTACTACACGTACGTCCAGGAATCGACGGCGCTGCGGGCCATCCAGGCGGTGTCGAACGGCATTCAGATGCTGGCGTCCGGCTTCACGATCGTCCGCGACATGGGCAACGCCGGCAACTACGCGGACTCCGCGCTGCGACAGGCCATCGAGCAGGGCTGGATCCCCGGCCCCACCATCATCAACTCCGGCATCATCATCGGCGGCATGGGCGGCCAGTTCTTCCCGACGCCGGAGATGGCGAAAGACCACGACATCGTGTACCCCGAGTACCTGGACGCCGACACGCCCGATGAAATCGTCAAGGCCATCCGCCAGAACATCTTGTTCGGCGCGAAAGTGATCAAGATCTGCGTCGACTGCAAGCCGTACGGCTATACCGCGGACGAGATCCGGCTGATCATCCGCGAGTCCGCAAAAGCGAACATGAAGGTCGAAGGGCACGTCCAGACGCTGGACGGCGCGAGGAGCGCGATCGAGGCGGGCATCTGGTCCATCGCCCACTCGACGGCGCTCAACGACGAGATGCACAAGCTCATGGCGCAAAAAGGCATCTGGCGCGCCGGCACGGAGACGCCCCGGGGGCTCGCGGGCCATCCGGTCTCGGCGCAGGCGTATCAGCGCACGCTCGAGGGCCTGAAGAACGCGTACGACAACAAGGTCCCTCTCACGTTCTCGACCGATGCCGACTACTGGGTGGAGGGCATGACCCGGGGCGAGGTGTGCCTCGAGTTCCTGAAGACGTGGACCGACGCCGGCATCCCCAACGCCGACATCCTGCGCGCCATGACGATCAACGGCTACAAGGTGAGCGGCACCGACGAGACGCGCGGCCCGATCAAGGCGGGGTTCTTCGCCGACCTCATCGCCGTCGCCGGCAATCCGCTCGACGACGTGGCCGCGCTGAAGCAGGTGCAGTTCGTGATGAAGGACGGCGAGGTGTTCAAGCGCGACGGCGTGATGACGCCGGCGGCGTTTTTCCACGGCGGTCCCGTCAACGGCTGGCGGATACGATAACCGGACCGGGAGATCGACCTACACGCGATCGAGCCAGCGCAAGGCGGCGTCCAGCGTCGCGTCGCGTCCGCCGCGCAGCGCCCCCAGCGAGAAGGGCACCACCTCGTCCGGCCGCACACCATCGCCCTCCAGGCGGTGTCCGGTGGCGGTGACGAAGTCTCCCACCACGTACATCAGCAGGTCCCCGTTGGACAGGCGCCTGGTGGAGGCAGGCAGCGCCTGGCCCATCGTCTGCCGGCCGAAGACCCGGGCCCGGCCCAGACTCTGAAGCGCGCCGGCAAAACACTCCGACGCGCTGGCGGTCAGTTCGTCCACGAGGATGGCGACGGGGCCGGCGTACGGCTCCACGCGGACACCATCGGGCGTCACCGTGCGCGGGTTCGCGCGAAACTCCAGGTCCGACCCGCGCGTCTTCATGCGGCCCAGCAACTCCGGCGTGGTGAACACATGGCCTGCCACGCCCTGAATCATCGCGGCCAGCCCGCCGGGATTCCCGCGCAGATCGATGACCAGGCCCTTCGCCGTCCGGTACCGATCGATCTCCCGCGCCAGCGGATCGTTCACCGGCGTCATCCAGACGTTGAACCCGATCACCCCGACCGCGCGGCCGCCCGGCGTCTCCACCTCCCGCGAGGTGACACGCGTGACAAACGGCGGCAGGTCGCCCAGCACCACGCGTTCGCCGGATTCGGGCGCGCGCGGCACCGCCACCACGCGCACCTCGCGGCCATCCTGCACGCGCAGGGAGGCGGACGATCCGGGCGCCCCGCGCAGACTGCGCTGCGCGCGCCGCCACACGTCGAGGGCCACCACGCGGGGGTCGGCATCCACGGCGGGCATGCGCCACCATGAAGCGGCCGCCTGATCGTCCACGGCCAGCAGCAGCTGCCCGGCCGCGAGGCCGGCCACCGCGGCAGGCGAGCCTGCCGTCACCCGCGTGATGACCACATCCGTTTCCCACACACGAACGTCGATGTCGACGCGGGCGTCGCCCGCGGGCGCCGGGTCGTCTTTGGCTGCGACCGCCGGCATCAGCACGAAGTGCGATCGCTTGAGCCGCGCCAGCATCTCGACGATCACCGCGCGCGCGGCCTCGGCGGTGGCGGCGGATGCGATGCGCGGGCGCAGCTCATCCCGCACGGCCGCCCAGTCCAGGCCGCCGAACGCAGGGTCATAAAACGACGCGTTGATCGTGGTCCAGGCCTCGTCGAAGCTGGCGAGCGCCTCGGTCCGCCAGGGCGGAGCGGTCTCTGTCCTGATGATCGCGCGAATGATCGCGGGTGGGTCGAACGCGTCGGCCTTCAGCGTGTTGTATTCGTACCGCTCGAAGATGAAGTGTTGTTCGATCCCCATCGCCGATTGAATTACGCGCGCCGGATGGGTTATCGCGCCGAACGCCTTGTAGTCGCGAAGGGTCATCGTCATCGGCAGCACCCCCATGGGCGTCTGGTTCTCGCCCTCGATGCCGATCAGGTAGCCGGTCTCCACGTCGAAGTACTGGTCGCGTTGCTGACCCGACACCATCACCACGCGCGCCTTGAATGCCGGCCGGCCATCAAACATCACCCGGGCGGTTGTCGTGATCGACCGCACGAGGTCCGGCGGGTGCAGCGCGGCCTCGAAGTGCGCGTCGTTCCGCAGCTCGTCGAGCATGCGGCCGGTGACCAGCGACGGTCCCACCATGGGATCCAGGGACCAGCCGACCTCCCCGTTGAAGCCGCTCTCGGCCTTGCCCACGCCGCCCAGTTCGATCCGGAGGATGGACTTCGCGGGCCGGGCCGCGATCATTTCAAACGTCCCCTTGATGTTCTGCGCCGGCAGTTCCGTCACCCCGGTCGCGCGAAAGGAGACGGTCGCCCGAATCGCGTCGGCGCCGCCGATGGCCGCCACGTACTTCGCGACCAGCGCGGCTCCGGACGGCAGTTCCTGTTCGCGAGCGGACGCCGATACTCCCCAGGCGGTACCCAACGCCACCAGGCCGGCCAGCGCGCGCATCCGCCGTGTCCATCGCCCTTCGGATCGTGTCAACATGTGGTCACCGTCTCAGATCATACGCGGCTCCGCGCCGGGACACGCCGGGTGATGATGCTCATCGAGGCGTCGCCAGGGGGAAGTGACGATCGACGAAGTAGGGCGTGGCTTTAGCCGCGCCAATTCGGCGCCCCTGAAGGGACGCCCTACATACGACGGGGGCGAGGATGAAGACATGCTGAGAGGAACACGCGTGGCGGTGGTGCAGCGGATCCAGCCGGTCTCGATCCACGGTCAGATCTCGCTCGACGTGTTCTGGACGGACCCGGAGGATCCCGAGGAAGAAATCCGCCATGCGCGCGTGGGCAGCGAAGCCGCGCCAAAGAACATGGCCGCGGGCGACACCGTCACGCTGCACTACCTGATGGGGATGGTGACGGAGATAACG
>JANLHE010000527.1 GCA_024653875.1 Acidobacteriota bacterium | reverse complement strand
TTCGGCGCCGCCGCGTTCCCCCATGAACCCCGCGGGGGCCGGCGTCGTGTAGTCGGGATCGTTCGTCGACAGATCCGGGCTGATGATCGTCCAGCTTTCGCCGCGATCGGTGCTGCGGAGAAGCCGGTTGCTGCCGATGTAGAGCGTCTTGGAATCGTGCGGCGACAGAATCAGCGGCGAGCTCCAGTTGTAGCGGAACGTCGGCGCCTTCCCTTCCTTCGCGGTCACGTCATCGATGTTCAGAATCGTCTGCGGCCGCGGCGACACGCTGGCTCCGGTCTGGCGGAAGTCCGCGTCCAGCCGGCGCACGCCGCCGTTCTGCGTCTCGGTGTACACGATGGTCCAGTCATCCGGATCCACGGTGGTGTGGAAGCCGTCACCCGAGTGGAACTTGAACCAGTGCTCGCCGAGAATGCCGTTGTAGTCGCGGCTGTTGCTCGTGCCGCCCCAGTTGCCGCTGTCCTGCAGGCCGCCATAGACGTGGTACGGATCGCGATTGTCCACGGTCACGGCATAAAACTGGCCGATGTCCATGTTGTCGAACATGATGAACGTGCGGCCGCCGTCATAGGTCACCGACGCGCCCTTGTCGTTGCCGATGTAGAAGCGATCGCTGTTGGCGGGATCGATCCACATCGCGTGAAAATCGCCCTCGATGCCCGGCAGGTTCCGCGCGAACGTCCGGCCGCCGTCCTCGGACACCTGCGCCGGCACCACCAGGTAATAGAGGCGATTCGGGTGGTTCGGGTCCAGCTGGATGTGGCTGTAGTAGAACGGCCGGTCGTTGCTCGTGTTGACGTACGTCCACGTCGCACCGGCGTCTTCGGACCGGTAGATGCCGGACCCCGGCACCTTCAGATCGCGCGTCGCCGCCGCCTCGACGATGGCCGAGAGGATGCGCGGGTTCCTGCGATGAATGGTGATCGTGACCTTGCCGATGTTGCCCGTCGGCAGCCCCGCCGTGAGTCTGGTCCAGCTGTCGCCGCCGTTGGTGGACTTGTAGAGGCCGCCATTCGGCCCGCCGCTCTCGAACACATACGGCCGGCGCAAGCGCTCCCACATCCCCGCGTACAGAATATTGGGGTTCGACGGGTCCATCTGGATGTCCGAGGCGCCGGTCTTGCCGTCACTCGGCAACCCGTTCGCCAGGCGGCGCCACGTCTTGCCGCCGTCGATGGTCTTGTAGAGGCCGCGATCCGGGTTGTGCTCCCAGAGGTGGCCCTGCGCCGCGACGTACGCGATGTCGGGGCTTGTGGGATGCGTGAGGATCCGGCCGATGTGATGCGACTCGGGCAGCCCGACGTTCACGAACGTCTTGCCCGCGTCGGTCGACTTGTAGACGCCGTCGCCCCACGCCACGCTGTTGCGCACGCAGTCTTCACCGGTGCCCACCCAGATGATGTTGGGGTCCTTCTGATAAATCGCGATGTCGCCGATGGACGCCACCTGGTAGTTCGTGAAGATCGGCTCCCACGTGGTGCCGGCGTTCACGGACTTCCACACGCCGCCCGACGCGGCGCCGACGTACACGATGGCCGGATTCGCTTCGACGGCTTCGATGTCGGAGATCCGTCCCGCCATGTTGGCGGGGCCGATGTTGCGCCAGCGCAGTTGACCGAACAGCGCGTCCGAGGTGGGTACGGCCGGCGCCTGCGCGCGGGGCGTGGCGGCCACGAGTCCGCACACCAAGGCGCCAAGGCCGGCGGTCAGCACAATCTTGAGTCTTGAGGTCACACCAGTCATCGCGAACCCCTCCTGTCAGGGAATCGCGACACGATAACACGGCGGCCCCAGGCCCCGGAGGGCCCGGGGGGCCGCGGCCGATCGCTACTGGAAGACGTGCTCGATGGTACTGCCCTTGACGAGGAGCTTCTGAATTCTCCTCGTGCCCGACGCGTCCGTCGCGACGTACAGCGAGGTTATCTTGCTCGGTTCGCGCAGTTCCTTGCCCTTGCACTCAACCTTGAGCGCTACCTTGCCCGTGTCGTGATCGGCAAACGTGATCATCTCGCGGTCGCACGCGATCTTGTACTCTCCGGCCTTCAGCATGGTGGTACCCACCATCACGTCGGCCGGCACGGTCAGATCGGACTTGACCGTCTTTTCGTTCGTGTTCACATGCTGCGCCGCGACGACGACCGACACGAGTCCCAGGCTGGCGACAAGAAGTAAGATTTTACGCATTGAAGAAGGGCCTCCTTAAAGGTCCTTCATATTGCAACGCACGTGCCACCCCACGCCCCAGCAGGCGGGGGTCACAGAGGGGCTTTCATCTGGCTGGATCACGAGCCCTGCGGACTATTCCCCAGTCAGCGGGCGATCTCGACGACGTCCACGCGCGAGCCGTCCCGGGCGGTCATCGTGGCGACCACCCCCACCTGGCGCCAGCCGGGGGGCCGCGCCGGGCCGGCGTCCCCGGTGAGTCCGAGCCCCACCAGCACACCGCGAGTCCCCGCGACAAACGCGTAGGCGGCCGGGCCCACTCCCAGGAACTCGCCTCGTCGTTCGGCGAGCACGCGCTCCACGGCGCGATGCCCCGCCACGTAGGCGTCAGCGCATTGCTGCTGGACGGGACCTGGCAACTCGGCCATCAGTCCGGCCTGCGAGTGGTGCACGCCCCCGATGTGGAACGCGCGGTCGAGGACGCCCAGCGCGAAGAACCCGGCGGGGTCATCCCAGCGCTGCCGGCCCGTCTCGCGCCCCGGGCGTTCGTCCGCGCCCGTCGGCTCGTTGTTAATCACCGGCGCCCCGAACGTGTCCGCCAATGCGCCGATCTCGCGCACACGCGCCACCTGCGTCCAGAACGGAGGCCCGCGATCCAGGTGCACGGTCGTGTAGTCGCCCGCCCGAATCGGATCATCGGCGGCGCCGATGGCCCACAGGACGCCGCGGGGCGTGGCGAGTTCGGTGCCCCACGCGCGCAGACGCGCGGGTGTCAGGCTGGGCGCCTGGGTGTGGTGCCCCACTTCGTTCGCCAGTTCCAGCAGCACGCCGCGCCGGCCCGCGAGCATGGCCACGACGGCGCGCAGATGCGCGTGGGCATCGTACCCGGTGCCGGTGTCGGTCAACGCGGTGACTTCCACGACCAGCCCGCGCGCGGCCGCGCGATCGAGCAGCGCGGGAAGCGCCGCGCGCGCGCCGTCCGGCGTCTGATCGGCCCATGTGAGCGCGCCGGCAAACACCCGCACCCCGTTGAACCCGGTGCGCTGCGCCCAGTCCAGATACGCGGCCTGCTGCTCGGGCGTGCGCACCAGCAGCGTGAGTCCGGACACCCAGCGCGGAATGTAGACACGGCCCGTCTCGTCCACGAACTGCCGGCCCACGACGCGCAGCGCGGACGGCGCCGCGTCCGTGGTGGACGTGGCCGCGCCGCACGCGGCGATCACGACGAGCATCAGACCAAGTGCGGGGCGTGGCATAATGGGCTGTTCCGATTACAGCACAGGAATGCTCCTGTGATAAGCTCGGACGCTGTGCGCCCGTAGCTCAATTGGATAGAGCACCGGGCTTCGAACCCGTAGGTTGGGGGTTCAAGTCCCTCCGGGCGCACCAGGACACGGACCGTAACGGATTTTGCGCCCGTAGCTCAGTTGGATAGAGCGTTGGCCTCCGAAGCCAAAGGTCGCAGGTTCGAATCCTGCCGGGCGCACCATTAAGTCCCGTGACCATGCCAGCGGTCAGCATGTCAGTCGGCATGCCGTGACCACCCCACCTTTCGTGGGCCCGTAGCTCAACTGGTAGAGCAGCAGACTCTTAATCTGTTGGTTCTCGGTTCGATTCCGAGCGGGCTCACCATCCTTCGCTAATCGCTCGCTACGCTCGCAGCTCCGGCTGGCGAGCCATGCGAGCGCACGCGAAGGATGTCCGCCGAAGCAAGCAGACGGAGGGCACGGGCTTTAGCCCGTGCCGCACGCCCCGGGCTGAAGCCCGGGGCCTCCGTACCCAACGTACGACACCCAAGTGAAACCGGCTTTAACCGCCCAAGTCGAGGCGGTGGGCCTTTCGAATCTTCTCGGTGACATCGTCAGTCAGCTTGGCTTGCGCGGCGAACTCTGGCCACCGTTCGACGACGGCAGTCACCTCGTCAAGTAAAGAGCCCGCCCGGCCTTGTTTCAAGCCCGCGCTCTTGCCGACAGCCCGGATGTCCGCCGTCAGAAATCCATCGCGCTTGCCGTTGACCGTCATCTGATGGGTAGCGGTCCAGCTTCCAGAAGGGTTGTGACTGTAGGTGACGTCGAAGGCCGGCGCAAGGCTCCACTCTCCGGCCTTGTTCATGAGGAACGCGATGTTCTTCACGTGATCGTCCTGATTTCGCGCAATGATGTTGAAGAGCATGCGGCGAAACTGCTCCTCGGTTGCGGCCATCGGAAGCCCGAGCTGGCGGATGGTCAGGAATGCTTGCTCGTACGCATAGGCCCCGGCCTGGTTGTAGTCCAGATGCGCAAGTGCGCCCAGCGACTGCATGTGCAGCTTGCTGCCATCGTCCAGGCGATCGAACCGTTGAGTCATAAAGTGACGACGTCCGTGCTCTTCAAGGAGCCGGCACTCGGTCATGGTGATACCGGCAGCCTGAGCCATGAGCGCGTACGCGTACTCGATGGCGCCGTACCCC
>JANLHE010000506.1 GCA_024653875.1 Acidobacteriota bacterium | reverse complement strand
GAACAGCGACTCATGCTGGGCAGCGATGGGGGCGTGAACGTCTCGTACGACGGCGGCCGCACGTCCGACTACTTCCCGAATCTCGGCATCGGCGAGTCGTATGCCCTCGGCGTGGACATGGACGATCCGTATCACGTGTATGCCGGGTTCCAGGATCACGACTCCTGGAAGGGCCCGGTCAACGGGCCCACCGGGCGCGTGACGCTGGAGCACTGGGTGACCGTCGGGCCGGGCGACGGCATGTACAACGTGATCGACCCGACCGACAGCCGCTGGGTCTACAACACGCGCGAGCTGAACCAGATGGGCCGCATGGACCAGCTCACCGGCGTGCGCACGGACATCCGGCCGCGCCGGGACGCCAGCCAGCCGCGCCTGCGCTACAACTGGATTGCCCCCATCGCGATGTCGCCGCACAACCCGCAGATCCTCTATGCCGGCGCACAGGTGCTGTTCCGCTCCCTGAATCGTGGCGACACGTGGGAAGAGATCAGCCCCGACCTCACCACCAACGACGCGTCGAAGATCGGGCTCAACGTGCCGTACTGCACGATCACGTCGATCGCGGAGTCGCCCGTGAAGGCCGGCATCCTCTGGGTGGGCACCGACGATGGCAAGGTGCAGGTCTCGCACAATCACGGCGGCGCCTGGAGTGACGTCACGCCGGCGCTGGCCGCCGCCGGCGCGCCGGTGGACCGCTGGGTCAGCCGCGTGTTTGCGTCATCACACGACGGCGCCACGGCGTTCGCGTCCAAGAGCGGGTTTCGCAACGACGACTTCCGGCCGTTCCTCTACCGGACAACCGATGCGGGCCGCACGTGGACGTCCATCAGCGGCAACCTCCCCGCCGCCCCGATCAACGTCGTCGTGCAGGACCGCAAGAATCCCCAGCTCCTGATCGTCGGCAATGACCTGGGCGTGTATTTTTCAATTGATGCCGGTGGCCGGTGGACGCGGCTCAAGGCCAACCTGCCGACCGTGGCCGTGCATGATCTGACGGTGCATCCCCGCGAAAACGATCTGGTCATCGCGACCTATGGGCGCGCGGTCTGGGCGGGAGACATCACGCCGCTGCAGGAACTGACCGCGGACGTGCTGGCGAAGCGGTTTCATCTCTTCGCCGTGGAGCCGAAGGCGCGCTACGGATTCAGCGTGCAGGGCATGAACTACCACCTGTTCGGCGACAAGTACCTGGAGGTCCCCAACGAGCCGGAGGCGCTCGTGGTGCAGTACTCGCTGGGCGCGGACGCGAGTGGCCAGGCACAGGTCACGCTGGCCGACGCCTCGGGCCGCGCGGTCCGCCAGGTGGCCGGCCCGGCGCGGGCGGGCCTCAACCGGGTGCTCCTCCCGCTCGCGGGCGGCGGCGGCCGAGGAGGTGGCGGCCGCGGCCGCAGCGGCGGCACGCCGGCCGTAGGGCCACTGGCTGTTGGTGACTACACGGTCACGGTGGACGTGGGCGGCGAGAAGCAGACGGTACCGGCGCGCGTACGCGCACGGATCGTTCCTTGATCGTGTAGCCATAAATATGGCAGCATGCTGCTATGCGAACCACTGTCGACATTCCGGACGGGATGTACCGCCGCTTGAAGGCGCGGGCTGCCGGTGAGGGACGGTCGGCCAAGGCCCTGATTCTCCAGGGCGTTGAGCAGGTGCTGAAGTCCGCGCCGGTGGCCTCGGGGCGCCGCGTGACGCTGCCGATTGTTCAATCCAGGCGACCAGGCACCGTACGGATCGACAATGCCAGGATTTACGACGTCATTTCTTTTCCCTGACATCAATGTCTGGGTCGCGCTCACCTACGCGGGCCACGTCCATCACCTGGTGGCGAGCGACTGGTTTGATTCGCTGGAACCCGACGTCCGTCTCTGCTTCTGCCGCTTCACCCAACTCGGCCTCCTGCGACTGCTGACCGCAGAAGCGGTCATGGGACCTGAGGTGATGAAGCAGCCGGACGCCTGGTCGGCGTACGACCGCTGGCTTGAGGATGATCGCGTCACGTTCCTGGACGAGCCGGCCGGCCTCGATCGCAGGTTTCGCGCGCGGACGCGGCTCAGGCAGGCCGCCCCGAAGGTCTGGGCGGATGCGTATCTGGCTGCCTTCGCCGAGACGGCGCAGCTCACCCTTGTGACGTTCGACCGCGCATTCAGGGGCAAAGCGAAGCCCCTGATCCTGCTCGACGCATTAGACTGACGCAGGCGCAGGTCACGTGCGCGATCGGATCGTCACACGCCGTTAGCGGTTCACAGCTTTTACCATGGAGATCCATGAAGATCCATGGAGGGAACGCCCTCGGGGCTGAAGGCCGCCGAAGGTGGCTCTCCCGCCCGGCTTTGCCGGGCTTCATGCCCGGGGGCGCTTCTTGTTTTTGCCTTCACGGCCCTTCATGGCCCTTCATGGCCCTTCATGGCCCTTCATGGCCCTTCATGGCCCTTCATGGTGAAAAAGGACTACCGGACACCGGCGCGCATCTTCTCCGTGATGATGCCGACGCGTTCCACGCCCGCGCCGCTCGCGATGTCAATGAGGGTGGCGATCTCGCCGTAACGCACCGCGCCGTCGCCGAGGACGTATAGCGTCTTGTCGCGGCGTGTCGCGTATGCGTCACGAAACCAGCCGGCCGCGTCGGCCATCGCCACTTCCTGCCGGTTGATACGCAGACGGTGGTCAGCCGAGTACTCCGCCACGATCTGGCTCGTCTCCGGCGGCACGACGGGCGGGCTCTGCGTCTGTGCCGGCAACTCCGCATCCAGTCCCTGCTGCGTGATCGGCAACGCCGCCAGGAAAATAACCAACAGGACGAGCAACACATCGATCAGCGGGGTTACGTTTATCTCGCTCGACGGTCGAAGTCGCATGGGAAACCTCCTCGGTGCGTGTACTCATGTCTGACACCGGCGGCGTCTGGTGGTTCCCGCCTTCAGTTACACTCGGCCCATGGAATATCAGCGTCTCGGCCGAAGCGGCCTGCAGGTGTCACGAATCGGCATCGGGTGCATGAGTTATGGGGCCCCAGCCTGGCGGCCGTGGGTGCTCGATCAGGCCGCCGCGCGGCCGTTCTTCGTCCGCGCCCTCGAGGCCGGCATCAACTTCTTCGACACCGCCGACATGTACTCGCTCGGCGTCAGCGAAGAGGTCACCGGCCACTGGCTGGGCGAGTTGGCGCGGCGGGAGGAGATCGTCATCGCCACCAAGGTGCACTTTCCGATGGGCGCCACGCCGGACACGCCGAACATGGGCGGCCTCTCGCGCAAACATATCCTGCAGGCGTGTGACGCGAGCCTGACGCGGCTGGGCGTGGAGGCGATCGACCTGTACCAGATCCATCGCTTCGACCGGCACGTGCCCATCGATGAAACGCTGGAAGCGCTCCACGACCTGGTGCGCGCGGGCAAGGTCCGCTACCTGGGCGCCAGCTCGGGGTCGGCGTGGCGCATGGCGCGGGCGCTGTCGACCTCCGAGCAACACGGCTGGGCGCGCTTTATTTCGATGCAGAACCACTACAACCTGCTGTATCGCGAGGAAGAGCGCGAGATGATTCCCCTCTGCCTCGACCAGGGCGTGGGCCTGATTCCCTGGAGTCCCCTGGCGCGCGGAATCCTCACGCGTCCAAAGCCGGCCGACGCCGACGTGCGCGGCGGCGGCACCGCCCGTGCGGCCAGCGACGACTACTCCCCCAACCTCTACAACCACCCCGCCGACTGGCTTGTGGTCGATGCGGTTGAACGCGTCGCCGCCGCCCGCGGCGTCCCGATGGCGCAGGTCGCGCTGGCCTGGCTCCTGTCCCGGCCCGGCGTCACCGCGCCCATCGTCGGCGCCACGAAGATGGCGCACCTGGACAGCGCGCTGGCCGCCCTGTCGCTCACGCTGGCCGA
>JANLHE010000502.1 GCA_024653875.1 Acidobacteriota bacterium | reverse complement strand
TGTTCGACACGTCGAACCGCGAGGCCGAGGCTCGACGCGTGCACGCGCCCGGCGATCTGATGCGCGCGGCACAACGCGGCGCGGCCGGGTCGGCCGTCTTCGTCGCCATTCGCGAGGACGTGAACAGCCCGACACTGATCGTCCGCGCCGCGTCGGACCAGACGCTCGAGGGACGGAGTCTCCAGGGCCCCGGGGGACCGTTGTACAGCGAGTTCACCAGCGGCAACTCCCAGATGTTCCCGGCAGCGTCGCTCGACGCCGGCGTCCGCGATGCCCTGCTCCCCCATGGCGAAACCGTCCTGGTCGCGCCCGTCTTCACGTCCGTGCGCCGCTGGGGCCTTGTCGGCGTCGTCCAGCGCCGGGGCTCCCTGTTCCCGGGTGACGATGTGCGGCTGCTGGCGCAGCTCGCGCAATACGCGGGCGGCATCCTGGATCACGGCCACCTGGTGACGGAGGCGCGCGATCGGGAGCGCCGGACCTCCGACCGGCGGCTTCGCGAGACCGAGTCGCGCATGGCCCTGATGCTGGACAACATCACGGACCACGCCATCCTGATCGTCGATGCGCGTGGCCACGTCGTGAACTGGCCTGTCGGAGCCGGCGCGGTCTTCGGCTACGCCGACGCGGACGTCGTTGATCGGTCGGCGGGCCCGCTCTACGACATGGCCGAGGACCAGTTCGTCCGCATGTTGCAGGACGTCTCCGCCTCGGGCGCGATGACGCGCGAAGGTCGCTGCAGGCGCCGCGACGGGTCGCGGTTTTTTGCCAGCACGCACATCCGGCCGATCGACCCTGGGCCCGACGCGCTGCAGGGCTTCGTCATCGTGACCAGGGACATCACCGAACGGCGGGAGATGGAGGACCGGCTGCGCCAGGGCCAGAAGATGGAGGCCCTGGGACGCCTGGCCGGCGGCATCGCCCACGATTTCAACAACCTGCTCACGGCCATCCTGGGGTATGCCGACTGGCTCGAACAGGAACTGCCCGCGGATGATACGAGCCGGCGTGAGCAGGTTGGCGAGATCCAGAAGGCCGCCGAGCGGGCGGCCGCCCTGACGCGACAACTCCTGGCCTTCAGCCGCCAGCAGATCGTGCAGCCCATCGTGCTGGACCTGCCGAAGACCATTACCGATCTGCTGCCGATGTTGCGGCGGCTGATCGGCGAACACATCGACATTGTCGACGAGGTGGTCGGCGCCGTCCCACCGGTGCTGGCCGACCCCAGCCAGATGGATCAGATCGTGGTCAATCTGGCCGTCAACGCCCGCGATGCAATGCCAAACGGCGGACGGTTGACCGTGCGCATCAGTCTTGAGACGGTCACCGGCGCGCCGGTGGACGCGGAGTTGGCGGATGGCCCCTGGGTGCGCCTGGACGTGCGGGATACCGGCGTCGGCATGGACGAGGCCACCATGGGGCGCATCTTCGAGCCGTTCTTCACGACGAAGGATTTTGGACGCGGCACCGGACTGGGCCTCGCCACGGTCTACGGCATCATCAAGCAGATGGGGGGCGTGGTGCGGGTCGAAAGCGCGCCCGCCGCCGGCGCCACCCTCAGCATCTACCTTCGGCCCACGTCCGTGTTGTCGGCCGGCACGGACGACCAGCCTGCCACCGAGGCCGCTGGCGGGTCCGAGATGATCCTGCTGGTGGAAGACGAAAGCGCCGTGCGGTCGCTTCTGACGCAAATCCTGCAGCGCCATGGCTACAACCTGATCGTGGCGGAACACCCCGAGGCCGCGCTGGCCATGGCCGCCGCACACACCGGACGCCTTGACCTGATCATTTCGGATGTCGTGATGCCCGGCGGCACGGGTCCTGAACTTGTGGAGACCCTGCGCGCCACCCGGCCCCGTCTGCGGGCGCTCTTTATTTCCGGCTACGCCGACGCGCTCTTGTCCAAACACGGCGGCCTGCCGCGTGACGCGCACTTCCTGCAGAAGCCGTTCACGGCCATCGACCTGCTGATCAAGGTCCGCCAGATCCTCACGCTGCCCTCGGCCTGACGCGCCGCGGCGCGGTTATAGTGGGGGCCACGTTATGGCCGGCCTCGACTATTTCATCATTGGCCTGTACATCGCCCTGATCATCTGGCTCGGGGCCAGCTTCGCCAGGCGCCAGACGACGGCGTCCGAGTATTTCCTCATCAGCCGATCGGTGCCCTGGTGGGCCGTGTGTTTCACCGTGGTCGCCACCGAGACGAGCACCCTGACCTTCATCGGCATCCCGGCCCAGACCTACGCCGCAGGCGGCAACCTCACGTTCCTGCAGCTCGCGCTGGGCTACATCGCCGGGCGGTTCATCGTCAGCGCGCTCTTCATCCCGAAGTACTTCGCCCGCGAGCTGCTGACCTCCTATGAGGTGCTGCACGAGCGGTTCGGCGCGCCGGTGCGCAACCTCGGCTCCGCGATGTTCATGGTCACCCGGAGCTCGGCCGACGGCATCCGTCTGTTCGCCACCTCGGCCGTGGTCGCCACGCTGGTGGGGGTGCCTGTCTGGGCGGCGATCCTCGTGCTGGGCATCGCGATGATCGTGTACACGTTCTACGGCGGCGCCTCGGCCGTCATCTGGACCGACGTCGTGCAGATGTTCGTCTATCTGGCCGGCGCCCTCATCGTGTTCTGGTTCGCACTGGCCGGCGTGCCGGGCGGGCTCGCCGAGGTGCTGGACTTTGGCGCCGCCACCGGCCGCTTCACGATGTTCGATCTGCGCCTGGATTTCTTCAGGGCCTATACCTTCTGGGCGGGCCTGGTGGGAGGCGTGGCACTCACGCTCGCCACGCACGGGACCGATCAGTTCCTGGTGCAGCGGCTGCTGACGGCGCGATCGCAGCAGCAGGCGCAGGTCGGCCTGTCGCTCAGCGGCATCCTGGTCTTCCTGCAGTTCGGGTTGTTCCTGCTCATCGGTGTCGCGCTGGCGGCGTTTTACCAGCAGGCGGGCGCGCCTGAATTGACCCGCGCCGACATGCTGATCCCGACCTTCGTGCGCGACCATGTGCCGGCCGGCCTCGCCGGCTTCGTCGTCGCGGCCATCGTGGCGGCCGCGCTGTCACCGTCGATCAATTCCCTGGCGGCCACCACGGTCAACGACTTCTACCTGAAGTACTGGCAGCCGGCCGCCGACGACAGGCAGATGCTGCGCGTCGCGCACCGCGCCACCATCGGGTGGGGCGCGGTCCAGATCGGCATCGCGCTGCTGGCCACGCGCCTGAACCAGTCGGTGCTGGATGCGGGCCTTGCCGTGCTGGGCCTGGGCGCCGGGCCGGTGCTGGGCGCGTTCCTTGTGGCGGTCATGCGGCGGCGCGTGCGGCCATGGCCGGTGGCGATCGCCATGCTCGTGTCCTGGGTCACGGTCTTCTCGGTCTGGGCGTTCACGGCGGTCGCATGGCCCTGGTATGCGGCCATCGGCGCGTCGCTGACCGTGGTGCTGTCACTGGTCTCCACCGGGCTGTGGCGGGCGCCTCGTCCGGCCGCCGCCGGCCTCGCGCTCATGCTGGCCGCCGGAGCCGTCCTCCCGGCCTGCGGATCTTCCGAGGCGCCGGCCGATTCCGGCCTCTCCGGCGCGATGGAGGTCACGGTCGCTCCCGTGCGCCTCAACGCGCTGCGCCAGATAGTCAGCGCACGTGGTTCCGTCACTCCCCTGCCGGACGCCGACTGGGTCGTGCAGGCGGAGGAGACGTCCACCGTCGTTGAACTTCCGTTTGCCGAGGGGGCTCCGGTCAAGGCCGGCGACGTGATCGCGCGGTTCGAATCGCCAGGTCGCGTGGCGGCCATCCAGGCCGGTGAACTGGAACTGGCGCAAGGGTTGATGCGCGTGGATGCGGGCAAGGCGCGGGTGGCGCAACTCGCCTCGTTGACCAGTCGTGGCCTGGCCCCGCGTGTGGACCTGGACGTGGCCAAGGCCGAGCTGGGGTCCGCCGAGACCAGCCTCGCGGCCACGCGCGCCGCGCTCGCGGCGGCCCGCGCGACCGACGAGCGCGCCACCATCCGCGCCCGGTTCTCCGGCCTCGTGCAGCAGCGCTGGCACTACGCCGGCGACACCGTGCTTGGCAACGGCAACGATCCCGTCATCCGCATCATCGATCCGTCCCGCGTGCAGATCACCGTCGACGTGCCCGTGCAGGACCTTGGACGCGTCACGGCCGGCCAGCGCGCCACCGTCACCCCCATGGGCGGCGCTCCGCAGGTCGCCACCGTCACGCTGGCGCGCACGCCGGCAACGCCGGAGGCCGGCACCGCGCAGGTGGTGCTCGCCTTCGCGGCGATGCCGTCGGGGACCGAGCCTCCCCTCGCGGCCGGCACCGCGGTGCTGGCCGAAATCCTCATCGCGGAAATCCCGGAGGCCGTGGTCATTCCCTCCTCGGCGATCCTCCGCCTGGACGGCGGCACCTTCGTCCTGCTCGCCGGCACCGGCAATCGCGTCACCCGCCGTGACGTGCGGCTCGGCATGGCCACGCCGCAACTCACGCAGGTCATCGAGGGCCTCACGGTCGGTGAGTTCGTGATCACGTCCGCCCTGACGGAGCTGAACGAGGGAGATTTGGTGTCGTTCATCAAGGGTGGCTGACGTTCCTCATTTCCGAATCGGTAGTCTCAGCAGCGCGCGGCATCCGGGCGAACCGACACGGTTCTCCAAGGAAATCGTTCCGCCGTGCGCCTCGGCGATCTGGCGGCTGAGCGCGAGGCCGATGCCGGACCCGCTGGGTTTGGTCGTGAAAAACGGCACGAACAAGTTCGATGTATCGGGCAGGCCCTTGCCCTCGTCGTCGATCGTAATGTCCACCCAGTCGCCGGTGGCGGTCCAGCCGACGGTCACATTGCCCTGGGTCTCGAGCGACGCGTCAACCGCGTTCCGCACCAGATTGATCAGGGCCTGTTCCAGTTGATCGGAATCCGCCACCAGCCGAATCTCCGGTGACGCGGCCATCCGCACGGGCAGCCGTTTCTCCAGGTCCACGATGCGGGTCATCAGCTCCGTCATCGAGAACGGCTTGGGCTGCGGCTTGGGCAGCCGCGCCAGCTGCGCGTACGCGCGGAGAAACCGTCCGAGCGCGCCCGATCGCTCCTCGATGAGCGACAACCCCTGCGACACCTCGTCGCTGCGCTCGAAGCCGGCGGCCGCGGCCGCGCGGTCCACGATGCGCCGCAGCGAGTGGGCAATCGACTTGATCGGCGTCAGCGAGTTGTTGATTTCATGCGACAACACGCGGACGATGCGCTGCCAGGCGGCCTGTTCCTCTTCACGCAACGCCTGGCTCAGGTCGGCGATCACGATGAGGTGGTGCGGGCGCCCGTCGCGGTAGAACATCGCGCGCCGCACTTCATACCGTCCCTGCCGGCCGCCGAACGCGCGATCGGTCAGGCGCCTGGACTCACCCGACAGGTACTCGTCCATCCCCATGCCCGACGCGGGCGTCCCCAGCAGATCGGCTTGCGGCTTGCCGAAGAGCCGCTCGCCGGCCTTGTTGACGAGCAGAAGCTGGTGCGTGGGGTCAAACGCAAACACGGCCACGGCGATCTCCTCCATCACGTGCGTGAGGAGCACGGTGGATTCCACGGCCTCGGTCCGCTGGCGCTGCAGGGTGGAGCCGAGGTCGTTGACCTCGCGCATGACCATCGCCATGGAACTGCCGGAGCGCGCGCTGAGCCCGCGAATGGAATAGTCGCCTTCGCGCAGCGCGCCCAGCAGGGTGGCGATGAGATGCAGCGACCGCACCGCGAGCTGGCGTGCCGCCGAGGCCGCGGCGATCCACGCGGCCAGGACCGCGGCCGTCAGCGTCCACCTGATCTCGGGCGCCATGGCCGCCTGCCTCCAGAGGAACCAGAGCGACACCAGCACCGCCGGCAGCGCGCCGCCCAGCACCAGCCACGTCAGCGTCCACTCCAGATTGCGCGCCTTGGGCGCGCCTCGCTGTGCGTAGGGATTCATGCGCGCCTATAGTCCGAAATGTTGCAGGCGCCGGTACAACGCGCTGCGGCTGACGCCCAGTTGGTCGGCGGCCTTGCGCACGTCGCCACCGTGTCTGGCCAGCACCTTCTGGATCAGGAGCTTCTCGGACTGTTCCAGCGTCATGTCATCGCCGCCCGCCGCCGGCGATGTGCTCGACGCCGCCCCCCCCTGCACGCCCAGGTCCCCGGCCGTGATGGCGCCCGACTGCGCCATGAGGACGGCGCGTTCGATGGCATGTTCCAGCTCGCGGACATTGCCGGGCCACAGGTGGCTCTCGAGCGCCTGCCGCGCGGATCGGTCGAATCCCTCGAGCGCGCGCTTGTACCGCAGGGCGTACCGCGAGAGGTAATGCTCGGCGAGCGGCACGATGTCCTCGCGCCGCTCCCGCAACGGCGGCAGGTGGATGACCACGGTGTTCAACCGGTACAGCAGATCTTCGCGGAAGCGGCCCGCCGCGATCTCCGACGGCAAGTCGGCGTTGGTGGCGGAGATCACGCGCACGTTCACGAAGATGACGCGCGACGATCCGACCTTCTGCACTTCGCCGGTCTGCAGCACCCGCAGCAGCTTGGGCTGCAACCGCGCCGGCATGTTCGCGATTTCGTCCAGGAACAACGTGCCTTCGTCGGCCAGTTCAAAACAGCCGATGCGATCCGTGCGCGCGTCCGTAAACGCGCCCTTCACGTGGCCGAACAGCTCGCTCTCGGCCACGCCCTCCGACAGCCCGCCCGCGTTCATCGTCACCAGCGGCTTGGACGCGCGGTGCGACAGACGGTGCAGCAGGCTCGCCACCACTTCCTTGCCCGTGCCGTGCTCGCCGGTGATGAGCACCGACGCATCCGACGGGGCGACGCGCTCGATGGTCTCGCGGACCGCGCGCATCGCAGGCGCCGCGGCAATGAACGTGGGCAGGTCGCGCCGATGCAGCCGCTCGTTCTCTTCCTGCAACCGGCGGCTCCGCCGCAGCGCCCGGCGCAGTTCCAGCTGGGTCTGCACCGCCACCAGCAGCTTCTCGTCGTCCCACGGCTTCTCGATGTAGTCGCGGGCGCCGCGCCGCATCGCCTCCACCGCGCCGGTCACGCTGCTCCAGCCGGTCATGACCAGCACCGGCAGGGTGGGATCGATCGCCTTCATGCGATCGAGCAACGCAAAGCCCTCCTGCCCGGACGTCGTGTCGCGGGTGTAGTTGAGGTCGATCAGGGCCACGTCAAAATCCGCGCTTTCAAGCGTCGCCAGGAGCTGGCGGGGCGACGATGCGGTGGTCACGTCGTAACCTTCGCCTCCCAGCAGCAGCTTGAGGGCGTTGAGCACGTCGGCCTGGTCGTCGGCGACCAGCACACGGCCGTGCGGCATGGGCAATCTGGAATCTGACATCGGCATATTCGGAAACGTCCGTCCCGTTATTGGGAATTATGGCCCGGCCAGAAGCCCGCCACGGCCCAATCCCCTCAAGAGAAGGAAAAGACGTGCCAACTTCCGCGCTGGCACAGGCCTTGAAATAGCGCCGCCCGTGACCACCGCCAGAATTCTCGTCGCGGACGACCAGACAGACATCCTTCAGGCCCTGCGGTTGCTGCTCGTGGACGCCGGGTATGAGGCCGACCTGGTCAGTTCGGTGGGGGACGTCATCGACCGGGTGGCCGCCCGCCCGTACGACCTGCTCCTGATGGATCTCAACTACACGCGGGACACCACGTCCGGCCGCGAGGGCCTGGACCTGCTCGAGAGGGTCCGCGCCAGGGACGCCGCGCTGCCGGTGGTGGTCATGACCGGCTGGGGCTCGATCGACACCGCGGTGGAAGCCATGCGGCGGGGCGCGCGCAGTTTTGTGCAGAAGCCGTGGGATGACACCACGCTGGTGGAGGTCGTGCAGCGCGAAGTGGCCGAGGGCCAGGCCGCGCGGCGCCGTGATGCGCGTTTCTCCCGCGACTACGAAGAAGCCCGTCAGATTCAGCGCGCGCTGCTGCCCAGTGCCATGCCGTCGCTGCGCGGATGCCAGGTGGCGGCGCGGTGGACGCCGGCGGCCGGGATCGGCGGCGATTGCTACGACGTGCTCCGGTTCAGTGACACCCGCGTGGCGCTGTCGATCGCCGACGTCGTCGGCAAGGGACTGCCGGCGGCGCTGCTGATGTCGAACCTGCAGGCCGCCGTGCGCGCGTTCGCCACCCCGGCGGCCGAACCCCACGACGTGTGCGGTTCGGTCAACCGGCTGCTCTGCCGCAACATCGCCTCCGGAAAATTCGTGACGTTCTGCTACACGGTCATCGACCTCGACCAGGGCGTCATCACGTACGCCAACGCGGGCCACAATCCGCCGCTCATCGTGCGCGCCGACGGACGCGTGGACCAGCTGGCCACCACGGGCCTGGTCCTGGGCGTGTCCAGCGACTGGACGTACACGACCGGAACCGCCGCGTTTCACCCGGGCGATCGGCTGATTTGCTACACCGACGGCATGACCGAGGCGCGGTCGGCCGCCGACGAGGAATTCGGCGAAGACCGGCTCGCGCAGATGGCCGCGGGCTCGCGGGACCACTCGGTGGAGGCGCTGGCCGACGCGCTCATCGCCGCCGTCACCGCCTGGACCAGCGGCCCGGCGCAGGACGATGCGACGCTAATTGTGGTCGCGCGATCCGTATAATGGGTGAAGGGAGACCTTCAATGAAACGCCAGATATTCGTGCTCGCGATCGCTCTCGTGGCGGTGGGCCTGACGCAGACCGCGCCGTCGGCCCAGACGCAGGCGCCCCTGCGGTCCCCGGACGTCATCTTCGTGCCCACGCCCCAGTCGGTGGTGGACGCGATGCTCAAGATCGCCAAGGTCGGCAAGAACGACGTGGTGTACGACCTCGGCTGCGGCGACGGCCGCATCGTCATTACGGCGGCGAAGCAGTTCGGCGCGCGCGGCGTGGGCATCGACATCGATCCGAAGCGGATCGCCGAGTCCAATGCCAACGCCGTGGCCGCGGGCGTCACCGATCGCGTGAAGTTCCTGCACACGGATATTTTCGCGGACAGCACCAACGTGAGCGAAGCCACGGTGGTCACGCTGTACCTGCTGCCGTCGTTGAACGTGAAGCTGCTGCCCAAGCTGCTGCGCGAGTTGAAGCCGGGCACGCGCATCGTGTCGAACAGCTTCGACATGGGCGACTGGAAACCGGAACAGGAACTGGAAGTGGAGAGCCGGACAATCTACTTCTGGACCGTGCCGGCGAAGTTCTAGTCCGTGCCTGCCGTTCCCCGTCCGCCGGGTGGCGTTCGTCACTGGTTCCTCAAGGAGCTGACCGAAACGCCTGGCCAGCGATCCGTTCCGCACGCGGCGCCATGGTGGCAGGTGATGTGCCTGACGGGCGTGGACTACTTCTCCACGCTCGGGTATCAGCCGTCGATTGCGTTTCTGGCGGCGGGCGCGCTGGCGCCACTGGCGACGCTGGTGCTGGTCGCCCTGACGCTGTTCGGCGCGCTGCCCGTGTATCACCGGATCGCGGCGCTCAGCCCGCACGGGCAGGGCAGCCTGTCGGTGCTCGAGGAGCGGCTGCCGCGCTGGCGCGGCAAGGGCGCCGTGCTGGTGCTGCTGGGCTTTGCCGCCACGAGCTTCATCATCACGATGACGCTCTCGGCCGCCGATGCCACGGCGCACATCATCGAGAATCCGTTTGTCCCTCCCTGGCTGGATCACCAGGTCGGCGTCACGTTGTTCCTGCTGGCCGCGCTCGGCGCCGTCTTTCTCCGGGGCTTCAAGGAAGCGATCTGGCTGGCCGTGGCGCTGGTGGCGGTCTACCTTGCCGTCAACGTGGTGGTGGTGGGCTACGAACTGGTGCAGGTCGCCCGTCACCCCGAGGTCATCACCAACTGGGGCGCCGCGCTGACGGCGCAGCATGGCAACCCGCTGATGATGGTGTTGCTGGCGGTGATCCTCTTTCCGAAACTGGCGCTGGGCCTCTCGGGATTTGAAACCGGCGTGGCGGTGATGCCGCTGGTGGCCGGCGAGGGCGCCGACCCGCAAGCGGCGCTCGAGGCGCGCATCCGCAACACGCGCAAGCTTCTGACCTCGGCGGCCGTGATCATGAGCGTGCTCTTGACCGGCAGCTCGCTGGTCACCACGCTGCGCATCCCGCCCGAAGCGCTGAGCGTGACGGGCGAGGCCAGCGGACGCGCGCTCGCGTTCCTGGCCCATCGCGATCTCGGTGATGCATTCGGCACCATCTACGACCTGGCCACCATTGGCACCCTCTGGTTCGCCGGCGCCTCGGCGATGGCCGGACTCCTGAACCTGGTGCCGCAGTATCTGCCGCGGTACGGCATGGCACCCGACTGGGCGCGCGCCACGCGGCCGCTGGTGCTCATCATCACCGGCATGGCCCTGGTGGTGACCATCGCGTTTAAGGCCGACGTCACCGCGCAGGGCGGCGCGTACGCCACCGGCGTGCTGATGCTGATGACCTCGGCGGCGGTCGCCGTGGCGATCGCCCTCCCCCGCAAGCGGCGCATCTACGTCCCGATTGCGGTGATCTTCGTCTACACCACGATCACCAACATCATCGAACGGCCCGAGGGCCTGCAGATCGCGCTGTGGTTCATCGTGACGATCATCGCGGCCTCGCTCGTCTCGCGCGTGATGCGCTCCACCGAACTGCGCATCGAGGGCATCGAATACGACGAGCAGGCGGAAGCGATTCTCACCGAGGCGGCGCGCCATCAGTCGCTCCGCATCATCGCCAACCGCCCCGACCGCGGGGATCGCGCCGAATACGCGTACAAGCTGGACGACGCCTTGCGGTCCCACCATCTGCCGTCGGATGCGCTGATCCTGTTTCTGGAAGTGCGTGCCGGGGATACGTCGGACTTTTCAAACCGCCTGAAGGTCGCCGGTGCGGACGTGGCCGGGTTCTCCGTGTTGCGCTGCACCAGCCCGGCGATTCCCAACGCCATCGCCGCCCTGCTGCTGAACCTGCGCGATCGAACCGGCACGATCCCGCACGCGTACTTCGGCTGGACCGAAGGCAACCCCATCACCTACCTGCTCCGGTTCCTGGCGTTCGGCGAGGGCGACACGGCGCCCGTCTGCCGCGAGGTGCTCCGTCAGGCCGAGCCGGATCCGGAGACGCGGCCGCGCATTCATGTCGGCTAGTACGGAGGCCCCGGGCTTCAGCCCGGGGCGCGCGGCACGGGCTGAAAGCCCGTGCCCTCCATCTGCAGGAGTCTGAAACGCGGGTCAGACCAGTTCGAGCAGCCGGTCGAGCAGCCGCGCCTGGCCGGCGTTGATGACCTCGCGGGCGACATCAATCGCGAAAAACGACACGCGGTCGATCTCGGGAATCTCGATCAGGCGGCCCGATCGCGGGGGCCACTCGGTGGAGGTCAGGTTACTGCTCGCGGCCGCCGGATCGCAGTCACCTTCAAACGCCCAGGCATGCACGATCTTGCCGCTCCGCTGGGTGACGGTCCCCAGGGGCAGGTAGGGGCCGGCCGGGTCAAACCCGGTCTCCTCGCGAAACTCCCGCATCGCGGCCTCGAGCGGCGTCTCGCCGAGGTCCACCCCCCCTTTGGGAATCGACCACGCGCCCGAGTGCCGCTCGGCCCAGTACGGACCCCCGGGGTGCGCCAGCAACACCTCCACCGCGAGCGACACCTCTGCCGCCCCGACCCGCGCGGCCGCGCATCGGCGATACATCAGCAAACCAGCGCTTTGACGGCGACCCATGGAAGGCGGGCTCCAGCCCACGTGTTTTACGCCGCCAGAAGGCTCGGCGTTGCGCCTATAATCCCTCCTATGCCTGTGAACTTCACGCTGAATGGGAAACCCACCACGGTGGACGTTCCCGCGGACATGCCCCTGCTGTGGGTGCTGCGCGACGTCCTGAACCTGCACGGGGCCAAGTACGGCTGCGGCACCGGGCAGTGCGGCGCCTGCACGGTGCACTTGCGCGGACGCGCGGTGCGTTCCTGCCAGACCCCCATCGCCAACGTGACCGGCGCGGCCGTGACGACGATCGAGGGCCTGTCGCCCGACGGCACGCATCCGTTGCAGCGCGCGTGGGAGACGCTGGACGTCCCCGAGTGCGGGTACTGTCAGGCCGGGCAGATCATGGCGGCCGCCGCGTTGCTCACGACGCGTCCCACGCCCACCGACGCGGAGATTGACGCCGCGATGAACACCAACCTCTGCCGCTGCGGCACCTACATTCGCATCCGCCAGGGCATCCACGAAGCCGTGCGAAGCGGAGAATCCAAATGAGCCCGA
>JANLHE010000490.1 GCA_024653875.1 Acidobacteriota bacterium | reverse complement strand
CCGACGAGGCCTGAACAGGCGCACCGCCATGACCACCCACAGGGCGAGACAGACAACGCGATCGAGTTCGGTCACCACCGCGAACACGTCCGGCGTTCCCAGCGGCGCGAACACCCGCCGCCACCAGGCGGGCGGATACAGGACCAGCCACGACAGCAGCGCCAGTCCGGCCGCGCCGCGACGCCGGGCGGGCCACGCCACCCACGACACCACCAGGGGCAACAGGAGAATGAGATCGTACGAGAGGTGGCGCGTGGCGAGCAGGGACACGACCCCGCAGAAACCGTACCACTCGAGGACGCCCGCGGGAGCCGAAGGACGCTGTCGAAGCGTCGCGACGATCCCGGGCGCCAGCATCGCGGCGGCCAGCGCCGCAGCCGCCGGCAGTGAGGTGCCCGCGCCGAACAGATGCCACAACCAGGCCTCCAGTTCGGTGTGCCCCAGGAACGGCGAGGAACCGCCGTGGGTGCTGTTCAGCACGCCGGCATAATCCTGCAGGACCCGCAGCGGAGATTGGCCCAGGCCCCAGGCGCAGCCGAGCGTCAGGATGATCGGGACGGCCGCGGCCACCGCGACGCGACGCCAGTCGCGCAGGCATGCGTGCGCGAGCCAGATCACGCCGCCCACCTGCGGCTTCATCAACGCGAGGCCGAGCCAGAGTCCGCCGGCCACCGGCGACCGTGTGGCGGCGCCCGCCAGCGCCAGGGCGAACGAGAGCAGCGAGAACTGCCCCAGCGTGCGCACACTCGCCACGCACAACAGCGCGGGAATGAGCCACGCGCGCGTGCCCAATGCGGGCACCTCCCGGGTGAGCGCGCGCGCGATGTACACCACCAGCGCGAGGTTCGCCGCGATCCACAGCGGCGCGCGCGGCGCCGCAGGGATCCACGCGAGCGGGACAAGGGTGACCAGCGCCCAGGGCGGGTAGTCCGCGCCGATCTCGGGCGTGAAGGGCGTGACGCCGTCGCGCCAGTTCTGCACCCACGCCAGCACCAGCGCGAAGTCTGCCAGGCGCGCGGGGTCCAGGGACAACCACGCGCCGGCCGCGAGGCTCAGGCCGGCGGCACTCCACAGGATCCGGCGGGGCGGCACTCGTCAGTAGGCGGCCAGGAGACGCGCCGCGCGTTCCACGTCGGCCCCGCCTGGCAGGAAGGCATCTTCCAGCGGCGGTGAATACGGCACGGGGGTGTCCAGGGCGCCCATGATGCGCACGGGCGCGTCGAGCCACTCGAACGCCTCTTCCTGGATGCACGCCGCCAGCGACTCGCCGATGCCGCCGGTCCGCGAGTCTTCGTGAATGATGAGCACCTTGCCGGTGGCGCGCGCCAGATCCAGCACGGCCTCGCGATCGATCGGCGCGATAGTGCGCAGGTCCAGCACCGCCGCCTCGATCTGCGATGCGTGCAGGCGTTCAGCCACGCGCATCGCCACGTGCACGTACGCGCCGTAGGAAACAATCGCCAGATCCGTCCCCGCGCGCCGCAGCGCGGCCGTGCCGATCGGCAGCGGCGCCGGCGCGGCCGCGTCCAGCGTCTGCTTGATGCGCGGATCGCGATACAGGCCGATGTGCTCGTAGAACAGCACCGGATCGGGATCCGCCACGGCGGCGGCCATCAGCGCGCGCGCGTCATGGGGCGTCGACGGCGCGACGATCTTCAATCCCGGCACGCGATAGAACCACGGCTCGGTGTTCTGCGAGTGATACGGGCCCGCGTGACGCAGGCCGCCCCACGGCATCCGCACCACCATCGGCACGTCACCGCCCCAGCGGTAGCGGATCTTCGCCGCGTTGTTGACGAGCTGATTGAACCCGGTGGCGACGAAGTCATTGAACTGCATCTCGCCAATCGGCCGCAGCCCCGCCAGCGCCGCGCCGACGCAGGTGCCCAGCACCGCGCCCTCCGCCAGCGGCGAATTGAGGATGCGATCGCCGAAGTCCCCGAGCAACGGACGCAGCAGCAGGAACGCATTGCCGTACTGTCCGCCGACGTCTTCACCGAATACGAACACGCGCGGGTCCGCGGCGAGGGCATCACCCACGCCCAGCATCACGGCTTCCAAAAACGTGGTGCCCTTCTTGTCGAAGGGCGGCGACGGTTCGACCTGCAGGCGGGACGCCGGCCGCGCGGCGAACGCGCGCCGCGCGATCGGGTCCAGCGGCTCCACGCGGCGCCGATCCACGGGGTCGTCCCTGAAGACGCCCACGGTGACGCGCGACGGGTCGGGCCAGGGCGCGGCGACGACGGCCTGGGCTTCGGTCTCGACGGACGCATCGACCTCGCGCTTCAAGTCCTCGACGCCGGCGGCCGTGATCAATCCGCGCGCGACCAGGCGCCGTGCATACGTCGCGATGGGATCGCGCTCGCTCCAGAAAGCATACAGCCCGGG
>JANLHE010000489.1 GCA_024653875.1 Acidobacteriota bacterium | reverse complement strand
GTCGCTGCGACGCAGTCAGTCGGTATCAGGGGTGGGGCCAGACCCGAGGCTCTCGATGTCGCCCAGGTCCCTCGCGCGTCCCGTCGCGCGTTTGTTGGTGATAAACGCGTCGCGCCCGATGACATCGACCGTCAGTGGGCCGAACACCGCGCGAGTCCGGTCCGGCCACGCGTCCGCGAATGCGAGACCCGACAACGTGGTCAGGATGTCGATGCGATACGGCGGGAGACCCATCTGGAACACGACGCCAGGGTGGCTGAAATCGCCGGTGGAAACGTCGCTCATCGGTGCCCCGAACGTGCGCAGGGCCGACATGACCCGCTCGGCATTGTCCGGCGTGGGATCGACCCAGACGTCCAAGTCGCCGGTGGCCCGTGGGCGGCCATGGACGCCGAGTGCGTAGGCGCCGACAATCAGGAACCGGACCTTATGGTCGCTGAACGCGCGCAACAGATCGACAAAGTCCTGGTTCACCTGGCCACTCCCCCAGCAGCCGCCACTGCGCCTCGCTCAGTTTCCAGACCTGCAGCGTCCGTTCGTCGGGCGGCAGGGTCGCCCAGTAGGCCGCGTCGGCCCGGTCGTGTTCCTCAAGCGAGCGGAATACCCGGACCTGCATCCGGTGGCGTCGCGCAGCTGCGGTGTCCACGGCCGTATCGTACCGCAACCGCGTGTTCGTGACTACTTCGGATCAACGGGTCCTGACCCACGCGCGTGTTCGGACGCGGTGGCTGCTGTCACCGGATCGAATCTTTACGCTGTAGGATCGATTTGGCGTGAGCTCCGTTTTCACCGACAGTTTGTAGGTCTGTCGAAGGGCCAACGCGACGGTAGTCATTGGGCTCGGCAGGGCGTTGCCGTGAGGCATGACGACCGCCAGGCCCCCAGTGGTTGCCGCCAGGTGCTCCAGCGCCAGCCCGGGCCGGACCACGGCGGTCTCGTCACCGGTCTGCTTGACTGGAAAAGCTCCAGGTCCGACGGCAATGGTCGACACCGGAATACCCAGGACCGCGGCTCGGTGCTCGACATCACTCCGGTCTTTGTGATTGCCGGTGGCCTTCCCGTCGGTGATGAGTATCACCGCACGCCGGCCCTGCTCCGGCTCCAGCGTTGTGATGGCCGCGTCAACCGCATCCCAAATCGGCGACGGACCGCTTCGCTCTACCGCGGGCGGCGCCAGCACATCCTTGAGAAACCGGCGCGCGACGGTGCGGTCGGTCGTGAACTCTGGTGACATGGTGATCCGCTGCCCGAATGAGGCGATTCGCACACGGTCAGTCGCTCGAAACTGTGCCAGCAGCAAATCGTTGATCGACTGATAATCGGGCTTGAGGCCAGGCCATGGCGAACTGGACGTGATATCAAACATCACCACGACGCTCACCGGAGCCGTGTCGAGGTCGCACGCCTCAACCACTACATCGCGGTCATCTATCGTGACGATGAAGTCCCGGCGCGTCAGACCGTCAACGAACGATCCGTCGCTGTGTTCAACAACCACGTCGAATGTGACGGGCGCATCGGACTGAGCGACGGGCGCGGCCAGAGAGCAGAGGGCCACGGCCCCGATCGCCGCACTCATCCGCATCATCGTGCGCCTCCCGCGACATAGCTATCTCTGGCTCTGACGCGCAAGGCGCGATCTCGAGTGCGAACGTCAATCTTCCGTGTCCGGCCGTCAGCCGCCGCTTGAGTGAAGCCAATCAAGTACTGTCGTCGAAGTTCGTCGGCCACGCGACTGAATGTTGCCTCCAGGTCAGCGTTGTCGGCCAACTCGAAGTGCGCCCCGCCCGTGCGTTCGATCAGCCTGACCAGCCTGGGATCCAGCGGGGGAGTCATCGCAGTAAGGGGTGTGACATCACCGCGCGCCAACCCGATGGCATAGAGCATGAAATTGCCGGCAAGCACCCGACGGCTGACGTCGAATTCGGTGATGTTGTACCCGGGAAGAGTCCCCGTGGCCACGCCATCTGTTAACGTCAGCACAACCCGGCGGCCATCTTCGCGCTCAAGAGAAGCCAGCGCTGCGTCGAGCGAACCCCACAACGGCGTACTCCCGCCCGGCCAGAGTTCTTCGCGAAGGATCTGCTCAAGCCGGCGCTTGTCACCGGTCAACCACGGACTGATTGCCAGTTCCTCCCCGAACGTCCCGATGCGTGCGCGGTCTCCATCGCGCAACGCCTGGACAAAGTGGATCGCACCGTCGCGCACACGCAGCACACGGTTTGCCAGGCTGCCACTCATGTCGAGCAACACCACCACCGTGATCGGCTGGACTTCACTCGAAAAGACCGAGATCTCGACCGGCCGTCCATCGTCTCTGACCTCGAAGTCACCGCTGGTCAGGTTGGGCACGAGCCGTCCCTCACGGTCCCGCACCGTGGCATAGAGCGATACCGTATGGACACTCGCCTGGAACGTGGGGGGCTTCGGCGACTGTGCCACAGCCAGCAACGCAGCAGCGTCAACAAGAAGCGCGATCGCGCAAAGGCGCGCAGCAGGCATAGTCACGGCGAAGCCGAGTAGTAGTATCGCTGATAAGCCGATCGGGCTGAAGGTCTGCCTACTCGGCGCGCAGCGCCACCGTGGGGTCGATGCGCGAAGCGCGGCGGGCCGGACCCCAGGTCGCGGCGAGGGTCACGACAACAACGACACTGGCGATGATGCCGTAGGTCAGCGGCGTCGCCGGCGTGATCCCAACCAGGCTTGCGCCGGCGGCGCGCTCCACCAGCCGCGCTGCAACAATGCCTGCCAAGGTCCCTGTGCCGACCAGTTTCAGCGATGTGCCGAGCACCAGCGTCTGTAGTCGTCGTTGATCGGCGCCCAGCGCGAGCCGAATCCCGAACTCCCGGCGCTGACTCGCCACCAGGAACGCCATGACACCAAACACGCCGGCCACCGCAATCACCGCGGCCAGCAACGCAAACGTCGTCATGACCGATGCCGCCATCCGCACTTCCGAATGCAAACGGTCATACCGCGTGCTGAGCAGCTCGGCCACGAACAGCGCACGGACATCGGTCGACCGCGCCAGTTCCAGCACCTGATCGAGCTGATCGGGGTCGGAGAGCCGCACCAGCACCTTTGCCTGGATGAATCCCCGCTGCGTGATCGGCTGAGACAATGAGGGCTCAAGCCGGGCGGGGACGAAGACTGCTTGACTCTCGATTCGTGCACCGTCGGGGCTGACCAGCGGCCTCATCTTCACGTCGGGCACGACGCCTGCAACAGTGACCTTCGCGACGCTGCCGATTTCCAGACGCCGCCCAACCGCGTCGGCGTCGGGCCACAGCCGCCGCGCCAGTGACTCACCGATGACGACGCGGTCTGGAGGATCCTGCTCCCCAAACGCACGGCCACGCGCGAACGCAAGTCCGGCAGTGCGGAAGAACCCCGGATCGACGAAATACACCCACAGACCGAGCTCAGGCCTCTCCTGCACCACGTCGTCCACGCCCTTGACATACGAGTACACCCCGGAGGGCTGCGGAGGCACGTTGATCGTGACCGGCGCCACGGACTCCACAGCCGGGTGTCCGCCGAGTCGATCGATCACATCGCGTTGCAGCACGCCGGCCGACGTGGGTGTGAAGGTATGCGCCGGCATCTTCAGCTCCACTTCGGCGACGACGCTGGTGTCAAACCCAGGCTTGACCGCGATTCGCTCCAGATACGCGCGCACGTAGACAGTGCCGCCCAGCAGCAGGACCACCGCAAGGCCGGTTTGCGCCGCCATGATGCCGTGGCGCAGCAGTCGGCCAGCGCGGCCACCAGTCGCGCTGGGGCCGCCAGACTTGAGAATCTGTGTCACTGAGGACCGCGTCGCATGAAACACCGCCGGTAAGGTCGACGGAATCCACGCCACACCCATCACCGCGGTGAGAAACAGCCACGCGCGTGAATCAAAGGCAACCTTCTGCAAGCTGTACGACGTCAGTTGATCCGGTAACAGAGACTGCAGGGCCGACGCGCCGAGCGCACAGAAGCCGGCGGCCAGGGCCAGCCCACCGGCCATCAGAAAGAGGCCTTCAAGAACGGCCGACACCACAAGCGACGCGCGCGATGCACCGAGAGCCAGGCGAATGGACACCGCCTGCGCCCGGCGCATTTCGAGCGTCAACTCCAGATTGACGACGTTGGCGCAGACGGCGATGAGCAGACACAGCGCGGCACCGAGAAGCACCGCGAACAGGGCGCGCCTGGAGGTACCGATGTTCCCGAATGTTTCTGTGACTACATGGACGGTCTGGCTCTGCCGCGACACCAGCGTCGGAAATCGTGGCTTCAGCGCCGAGGACGCGTGATCGTGGGACACCCCAGGCGCCAGTCTGGCTGTGGGGATCACAAATGACCCCGCCGGCAGCCTGACATAGTCCACCACACGCCACAACGCGACGTTGCCGTACGGGTATACGAATCCCGACGGCATCACACCGATCACATCGAGATGTTCACCAGATGCCTCCAGCGACTGACCGACAGCGAGCGCGGGGTCCCCATACAGGCGCTGCGCGAGCGTGAAGTGCAGAATGACGACGTTCGGCCTGGGATGCAGGCGGTCGGCATCGACGAAGGTCCGGCCAAATTGCGGAAGGATGCCAAGCGTCTCGAATGTGCCTGGCGTGACGCCCGCACTCTGGACGTCCATCAGACCGACGGGAGTCTCGAGAAACGTCGCAACCGGCTGCTGATAGCCGCCAACGCCATTAAAAAGATCGGTCTGCTCACGAAGGTCGGCAAACACGGGACCCGGGACGTTATTGCCGACGCGCACGAGTCGGGCCGGATCCGCGAGGGGCACCCGGTTAAAGATCAGCGCATCGGCCGATGCGAATACCAGGGTGCTCGCAGACGCGGCCAGAGCCACGAGCACCACCGACAACACCGCCGTCCAACCCCGGGCGCGCACACCACGGATCGCCCACCGAACTTCGCGGCCGAGCACCACATGTCCCCCGCCTTCGGATGCTCGCGACTGGCGCGCGTCGGAGTACGCCCGCGCCAGGAACACGACGGGCCAGGCAAGGGGAAACCGTTGCCTCACGGTACCGGCGTGATGGGCCAGCAACTGCATGAGCTCCTCAGCGTGCTGCCGTCTGAAGACGCGGGGGTACATCAGGAACGCGAGTCGACGGAGCATTCGACTCACCACGGGTTATCTCGCGCGGGCGGGTTTGGCGGCGCCGACGAGTCTCTTGTCGCGCGCTACTTCGACAAACGCGGCCATGCGCCTGGCCTCTTCAGCACACGCCTTCCGGCCTGCGGGCGTGATGGCGTAGAAGCGCGGCTTCCCGCCGCCGGAGGCAAATGTTGCCGGTGCATCCACTTCCTTGACCCATCCGTCCTGGGTCATCTTCTTGAGCGCGCCGTACAACATGCCAGGCCACAGGTGCATCTGGCGTTCGGTGCGCTCCATGACGTCCTTAGTGATGGCCAGGCCGTGCAGGTGGCGATCGGCCAACGACAGCAGGATCTGAAACAGGTGTGCGGGCATATGTGTGTCCGGATGAGTATATACGTATCAGGATACAAGTCTCGACCCGCGCTGGATCCCGTGGTCTACGGCATCGCGGCGTCAGGACCTTCGAATCGACGCTGCGCGCAGAGCCAGGCTCTTCGCGCCGAGGCGCTCGCAGACAGCGGGGAAGCTCGGGCCCGGGCCGGTCCAGCGAATCGCATCGACGGATGCGAACACGGGCGCATCAAGCCGCAATGTGGCGAGTTCTTTGAACAGGTTTGCCTGCGCGCGATACTCCGCGAGCGTGGCGGCCAGCTGCGCCGCGCCACGGACTTGAGCCGTCCACTGCCGGCTGTCATCAGGTATCCGATCGATGGTGCCGTAGTGCGCCAGTAGCGCGGCTGCCGACTTCGCTCCCCACCCCGGAAGGCCCGGATACCCATCGGCGGAGTCACCCGTCAGGGCGAGGTAGTCCGGAATCGACGCCGGTGGCACACCAAACCTCTTCCGAACCCCGTCTGCGTCACGCATCACCCTGGCGCGCCGGTCGAGCTGCACCACGCGTGATTCAACCACCGATTGCGCCAGGTCCTTGTCCGGCGTGCAGATCAGCACGCGGTTGACGCGCGGGTCGGCGGCGGCTCTCGCCGCGCCCGCGGCCAGGGCATCGTCAGCCTCGAACTCGATCATCCGCATCACCGTGATGCCCATGGCCTCGAGCGCGTCCTCGAGAGGGTGAAACTGCGCCAGGAGGTCGGGTTCGATACCTTCACCGGTCTTGTAGCCGCGCCACAGGGTGTTGCGGAACGACTCGATGACGTGGTCGGTGGCCACGGCAAGATGCGTGGCGCCATCGCCAAGCATAGCCAGCATCGAACCCAGCACGCCACGGATGGCGCCGACCTCCTGGCCGTCTGCTGACTGCGCGCGTGGCGCGCCGTAGTAGTGCCGGAACAGTTCGTACGTGCCGTCAACAAGGTGGACGTTCATGTGGATGACCGGCCAATCATACGGGACAGGCTGTCCCTCGCTACCGCTTCGTGCGAGGCGGGAGGGCGCGTCCCGGGCTGAAGCCCGGGACCTCCAC
>JANLHE010000485.1 GCA_024653875.1 Acidobacteriota bacterium | reverse complement strand
CTCGCGCAACTGCATGGGTCCTCCGACCTCGACCGCATTGGCGGGGGCACACTGGGGCGCGCCCCGGTGGCCAGCGCCCTGCTGGTGCTGTCCGCCGTGATCATCACGGGCTCTCCCCCGTTCGGGCTGTTCTTCAGTGAGATGACGATCCTCAGGGCCGGGTTTTCCGGGCCCCACGTGATCGCGACGTCCATCTTCCTCGCGGCATTGATTGCGCTGTTTTGCGGCTTCGCGTATCAGATCGGGCGCATTGTCACCGGACCGCCGGCGGCGCCATCTGGGGCGGTCGTCGAGCCCGAGCGCATGGACATTGCCCTTGCGGTCGCCTGCATTGCCGCGGTGCTGGCCGTGGGCTCCGCGTTCTATCTGCCGGCGCCGCTTCTGGCGCTGATACATGCCGCCACGCAGGTGGTATGGGGGACGCCATGACCGAACACGCCGCCACCGTCGCGGCCGCGCTTCACGTCCCGGCACACACGGTCCGGGAGGGATGTCCAGGCGAACTGCTGCTCGAGGTCGAGGCCCGCGATTTTCCGGTACTCGCCGATCATGTGAGCCACGACCTGCAGGGACGATTGCTGTCGCTGTTTGCCAGCGACGACCGCGCGCACACGGGCCAGTTCAGGCTGCACCAGGTCTGGTCCCTTCCGCAGCTGCACACCTTCCTGCTGTTAACGGCGCCTGTCGATCCGGCGGCGCCGGCGGTCCCGTCGATCGCCGCGACACATCCGGCTGCGAACTGGTTCGAGCGCGAGGTGATGGACCTCTACGGCGTCATCCCCGAGGGCCATCCTAATCCGACCCGCGTGGCCCTGCACGACGACTGGCCGGACAATGCCTGGGCACTGCGAAAGGATTTTCCTGGCGAACAGCCGGTGCCGCGCGCGACGGGTGACCATCACCCGTTCCGGCCCGTGACCGGGGAAGGCGTCTTCCAGGTGCCGGTGGGCCCCGTCCACGCCGGCATCATCGAGCCTGGTCATTTCAGATTCGGCGTGGCCGGAGAACCAATCCTGTACCTGCAGCTCCGGCTGTTCTACGTCCACAAGGGCATCGAGAAGCGCTTCGAGCGACTGCCCTGGCGCCACGGGGTATACCTCGCGGAATCCATCTCCGGTGACACGGCCGTGGGCCATGCCCTGGCCTATGCGCATGCGATTGAGCGCCTCGGCCACATCGAGGTCCCCCCTCGCGCGCAGGCAATCCGGGTGGTCCTGCTGGAGCTTGAGCGGATCTACAACCACACCTCGGACATCGGCGCGATTGCGACCGACGTCGCGTTCACGGTGGCCGCCAGCCGCGCCCAGGCGCTGCGCGAGCGGTTGGTCCGCACGCACGATCTGGTGTTCGGCACGCGGTTACTGCGGGGCACCATCAGTGTGGGCGGCGTCAGGCGCGATCTCCTTCCCTCCGGGCGGGAACTCCTGCAGACACGCCTGCGCGCATTCGAAACGGAGTTCGAGGATCTCTTTGGACTGCTGGTTGACGCGGGCACCTTCACCGATCGTGTCGACGGTCCTGGCACGTTGACGCGGCAGGCCGCGCAGGATCTGGGCATTGTCGGCATCGCGGCGCGCGCGTCCGGCATCGACGCGGACCTGCGCCGTGATCATCCGCATGATGCCTTTGCGGGCCTGCAGTTCACGGTGCCAGTCGAAGACGGCGGGGATGTCAGGGCGCGGCTCATGATCCGCGCCCGCGAAATCGAACAGTCCCTGGCCATCCTGAACCAAGTGCTTCGTGTGTTGCCGGACACGCCGTGGGCCGCGACGCTGCCCGACGCACTGCCCGCGCGCGCGTCCGCGCTGGGGTGGGTGGAGGCGTGGCGCGGACCGTGCACCCACTGGGTGGCGACCGATGATCACGGCGCGCTCACGCGCGTCAAGGTCACCGATCCCAGCTCCCTGAACTGGCCGGCGCTCGTTCATGTGATGCCCGGCAATATCATTCCGGACTTTCCGGTCATCAACAAGAGCTTCAACCTCTCGTACTCCGGCAACGATCGTTAGGGCGGACAAGGACACACTGATGTTGGGCATCCTCACCAAGAGCCTTCGTACCGGCACACTGACCGAAGCCGGTCCGTTTGGCGGGCAGGCGTCCTTCGGGTTTCCCGTGATGGACTTCACGCGGTGCGTCGCCTGTGACGCCTGTACCCGCGCGTGTCCGACGGGCGCGATTCGGGCGGAGGCGGTCACCCCCGTGCTGGCGCACGTCCTGACGCACGTCTCGTTGTCGTACGCCGCCTGCATTCAATGTCGCGCCTGTGTCACCGCATGCCCGGAGCAGGCCATCAGCGTCTCGCCGGACATCGAGGTGGCCGCGTACAGTCGCGACCAGCTCGCGCGAACAGCCTCGTTCGATGTCAACCCCGTGACCGGCCGCGGAACGTACCGGCAGGTCGAACTGGCCCCCGGCCTCAGCCTCGCGGACGCCGCGGCGCAGTTGAAGGCCCGCATCCTCGGCCGGTTGGGACGGTCGCTGCACGTGCGGCAGGTGGACGCCGGCAGCTGCAATGGCTGCGAATTGGAAATCGCGGCCACCGCGAACCCGTACTACGATCTCGAGCGATTTGGCATCCACTTCGTGGCCAGTCCCAGGCACGCCGATGCGCTGCTGGTGACCGGACCGGTGACGCGCAACATGGAAGTGGCGCTGCGCAAGACCTATGAGGCGACGCCGGAGCCACGCGTGGTGGTCGCCGTCGGCGCGTGTGGCTGCAGCGGCGGCCTGTTCGGTGAAGGGACCTATGCCGCGATCGGCGGCGTGGATCGCGTGTTGCCCGTCGACGTCTACATCCCCGGCTGCCCGCCTCGTCCCCAGGCCATCCTGAACGGTCTGCTCGTCGCGATGGGTGTGCGCGAGGCGCGCGTCAACCGCTGAGGCCCGCTGTGCAGTTCGGGACAGCGGTCGAGCTGCCGACCTCGGTATCCTCACTGGCAATGGCCATGCAGTTCGTCGGCAGCGTCGGGCAATTCGTCAGGGCGGAGTTCCGGCTGGCCGGGGCCGAGGGACGTGAGGGCCTGCATGCCGCCAGACGCCGTGCGCCGTTGCTGGTCGTGAGCGGCGTCCTCGGAATGTTGGCGCTGGCCATCATCGGCGCGCCGCATGTTGCAGCCCTGAGCATTGCGGCGACGGCAGCGGCCATCGCGTGGGGATTCGCCGTGCTCGGCGTGAGGCTGCTTACGGACGCAGCGCGGTTAGTGGATCGATCCGGGTCGCGCGGCGAGCCGGCCACCAGCACGCCAGCACCGCCACCAGCAGCAACACAAGCGGCACCTGCGCGAAGCTGACGGGATCGAACGGCACGACGCCCCACAACAAGCCGTCGAGATAGCGCACGAGCAGCGCGGCCGCGCCAAGTCCCAGCACCAGGCCGGCCGCCGTGATCCACAACCCCTGACGGATCGTCAGCATGATGATGTCGCGTGGCCGCGCCCCGAGCGCCGCGCGGACGCCAATCTCACGGCGGCGCTGGGTCACGGTGTAGGACAACACGCCGAACACGCCGACACCGGCGATGAGCAGGGCCAGCGACGACAGGCTGGTGGCCAGCAGGGCGTAGAGCCGCGGCCGCGCCAGCCCCGCGCGCAACCGATCCTCCATCGTCATGACGTTGTCGAGCAGGATGCGTCCGTCGATCTGTTGCACGGTGTCACGCAGCGCGGGAATCAACGCGCCCGGATCCGCGGACGTGCGGGCAACAATGACCGGTTCGGAGTAGCCGAGCCCCGCGGCGACCTGCGCGGCGGCGAAGTAGATTTCCGGGCGCGGCGACTCCCCCCGGGTTTGCGGCTGGATGTCGCGCACGATTCCGATGACCTCGGATTCGTTGCGGTCGGGATCGGCGGCGATCGGCAGCCGCGCGCCCACGCCCTCGCCGTCCATATAGGTCCGCGCGAACGTCTCGTTGACCAACAGGACGGACGCGGCTGCCGGAGTATCGGTGTCAGTGAAGTCTCGGCCCTCGGCGAGCGTGGCGCCCAGCGCCTGGAGAAGTCCCGGGCTCACCAAGCGCACGGCGGCCTGTGCATTGAGGACGGTCCCGCCCGGCCCTCGGCCCGGCAACGTGAATCCCATGAGCGCGTCCACGTTGGTCAGCGGCAGCACCGACGTATAACCGGCGTGACGCACACCCGGTATCGCCCGCACGCGCCCGAGCAACTGCTGCATGACCTCGGCCCGCCTGGCGCCCGTGAAACCGCGATCGGGCATGGGCACGCGCGCCGTGAGCATATTGACGGGTTCGTAGCCGCGGTCGGCCGTCCACAACGCGCTGAACGAGCGCCCCAGCAGTCCTGCGCCGACCAGGAGCACGGCGGCTGCGGCCACCTGGCCGATCATGATGCCGGCCCGGAGCCGTCCCGCGGCGGTACGGCCGCTCAGCCCCATCGGCGCCTGCCCATCCTCCAGCAGCGCGTCCACCAGGCGCACACGCCGCATCTGCCAGACCGGCAACAATCCAAACAGCAGGCCTGCCGCCATGGACATCGCCGCGGCAAAACCCATCACGCGCCAATCCACCACGATGTCCGACACGCGGGGAAAATCCGCCGGGAGCAGCGTGGGCAGGAGTTGGTGCAGCGCGGCCGCCAACGCCAGTCCCACGAGGCCGCCCATCACGCCAAGCATGGCGGACTCCACGAGGAGCTGCCGGGCCAGACGGCCGGTGCCGGCGCCAATCGCCGCGCGGATGGCGAACTCCCTCCGGCGGGCCGCCGACCGCGCCAGTTGCAGACTTGAGATGTTCGACACGGCGGTGAGAAACAACAGCCCCACCGCCACCATGAACACCAGAATCGCCGGGCGCACCTCGGCGGTCAGGAAGTCCATGAGCGACACGGCGGCGATCTTCCTGGGGCCGCGGCTGCCGAACACGGCCGTGTCGATCATCGCGGGCGGCGGGCCGGTGTTGGCGCGGACCGTCGCCTCGGCCGCGGCCTGCACCGGCGTGGCGCCGGCCTTCAACCTGGCGATGGCGGCAAACAGCGAGATCGAGGAACTGCCGTCGGTCGAGACCACCACGGGCGGCACGAACATCGGCGTCACGAACTGGATGTCCGGCTCGGGAAACGCCATCCCCTCGGGCAACACGCCGACAATCTGATGCGGCACGCCGTCCAGGTCCAGCATCCGGCCGATGGCGGCGTCGTCGAGCGCGAACCGCGTCCGCCACAGGTCATGGCTAATCACCGCCACGCGCGGGCGGCCTGAATCGGCATCGGCTTCCGTGAAGAACGCGCCGCGCTCGGGCCGCAGGCCCAGGACGTCGAACAGCGACGCGGTGGCGGACACGCCGCGCAGCCGTTCCACGCTGCCCGCCTGCCCCACGACCATCGACGTGGCGCGAAACCCCGCGATGCCGTCAATGGTGGACGGCGGATCCTGCGCGGTGCCGCGCCAGGTCTGGAAGGTCACGTGCGTGATGAGGGACGGCAACTGCCGCGTGGCGCCCTCGCGCGTCTCGCTGAGCCGAACCAGCGACGCCGCGGTCGGATACGCGAGCGGTTTGCCGAGCACCCCATCGGCCACGCTGAAGAGCAAGGTCGTGGCGCCAACCGCGAGCGCGGTCGTCAGGATCGCCACCGCGCTGAAGCCGGGCTGCCGCCGCACCACGCGCCACGCGTAACGGATGTCTGATTGAAGCCAGATCATGGTCGTATGTTACCCTCGATCTTTTGACGCTTTCGGGCGTCAGGTGGTTAACCCTGAACGGCATTTTACTCATCGACAAGCCCTCCGGTCCCACGTCGCACGATGTGGTGGCGCGGCTGCGGCAGGTCACGCGCGAACGCAGCATCGGCCATGCCGGCACGCTCGACCCGCGCGCCACCGGCCTGCTCGTCATGCTGCTCGGCAAGGCCACGCGCCTGGCCACGCTCCTGAGCGGGCACGACAAGACGTATGAAGCGGTCGTCCGCCTCGGCTGGGCCACCACGACCGACGATGCGGCGGGTGAGCCAATTGGCGCGGCTGGCTTCGACTCCGCTCAGCCCAGGAAAGCCACGCCCTACGTCCCGGACGAGGCGCTTCAGGACGCGCTGACGCACTTCCAGGGCACGTTCGAGCAGATGCCCCCGCAGCACTCGGCGAAGAAAGTGGACGGGCACAAGGCGTACGACCTGGCGCGGCGCGATCAGCACGTGGCGCTCAAGACCGCGACGGTCACCATCCGGTCGCTGGAGTTGATCGAGCGCACCGGGGACCTCGTCCGCCTCACCATGACCGTCTCGGCCGGGTTCTACGTGCGGTCGCTGGCGCGGGATCTGGGCGACCGGCTCGGGTGCGGGGCCCATCTGGAGGCCCTCCGGCGGACCCGGTCCGGGGCGTTCCAGGTGGAAGCGGCCACGTCCCTGGATGAGGCCGACCGGCTGGGCCCCCTGCTCGAGCCCCGGCTCATCTCGCTGGCCGATGCCCTGCCGGAACTGCCGACCGTGACGTTGTCCGAGGGGGGCATGGCCCGGGTCAGGCACGGCAACCCCGTGGGCCAGCAACTTGTGACGGGTCAATGGGTTCCGGCTGGCGCCTGGGCGTCAAAGGTGCGGCTGCTGGACGAAACGGGGGCCTTGGCCGCCCTGGCGGACTTTCGCGGAGGGCTGCTCCACCCGAGCGTGGTGCTCGTATAGCGCTCGGAGGTCCCGGGCTTCAGCCCGGGACAGGCACGGGCTAAAGCCCGTGCCCTCCGGCTGCCCGTTCCGTTATACAATTAACCCTTTGTTGGCCCAGTACTTACGGCTGTTTGGTCATGCGCACTCCCGCGCACTCTGGACAGCCCGTGGAAGGAACACCGATCGTGCTTAGCAAAGACCGCAAGACCGAAGTTATTGGTACGTACAAGACCCACGAAGGCGACACCGGCTCCCCGGAAGTTCAAGTGGCAATCCTCAGCGAACGTATCACCTACCTCACCGAACACTTCAAGACCCACGCCAAAGATCACCATTCCCGTCGCGGCCTCCTCAAGCTGGTCGGCCAGCGCCGCCGCCTGCTCGATTACGTCAAGCGGAAGGACGCCGACCGGTACCTGGATCTGATCAAGCGCCT
>JANLHE010000484.1 GCA_024653875.1 Acidobacteriota bacterium | reverse complement strand
TCCGGCGCGTGCAGCCGTGCGAAGGGCCGATGTTGAGGTTTCGCGTCTGATGGTTCCGATTCAGGGCATACCGAGCGATCGTCTGCCGGCGGGGACTCTGCTGATTGCCTTACCGGGCGGGTGGTTTATTCCCGGCTGCGTGGCCGTCGTTGAGGACTGTCGAGAGCGCGGCGTCATCGCGAGCGGGCTCCGCGTGAGCGATGGCACCGATGGGCATCGGGGCGCCACCTATCTGGACGAGGAGCTGTGCTTATGGGAAGAATTTGCGTATCCGTGAGCGCAGCCGTGCGAGCGCGAGATGGAGCGATTCAAGGTGCCGCGTGATCGCCAAGGCGCTGCTCCCGCTGCTCAAATGATCGGTTGGTGGAGTTCGATTCACTGGCGGCACTACGAGCGGATCTGTCAAGTCCCGATCTCGCGCGTGGACGAACTGGCGAATGCGTCCTGGCAGACGCGTGTGGTCGACCTCAAACAGGACAAGACGGCGCTCTGGCGCGATCTGCGGAAGTCCTACAAGGCGCTGATCCACCAAGCCGAGCGGGCGTACGACATTCACGTGTGCGAGCCGGAGGACATGGAGGCGTTTCGGCAACTACACCGGCAGGAAGCCGGACGCGAGACGCGGCCGAAAGCCTCGTGGGATCTAATGGCCGAGTGGGTGCGCGACGGGCACGTGATTCTCATCGGGGGGTCAGTCAACGCGGCGCATGCCGCTGGGCTGTCAGCCGGTTCGACTCCGGCGCCCTCCACCACCTTTGTCGGGTTTGCGGCGTTCGTCGTGTGGCAGGGAGGAAGCTACTACGGCTGGGCGGCATCGGTCGTGCCGAACTTAAACCATGCGCTCGTCTGGCGCGGGATGCTCGAGACGAAGGCGCGCGGCGCGGCGGTCTGCGAGATCGGCTGGCAAGGCCACGCTCGCGACATAAAGGGGCAGCAGATCGAATACTTCCGGCGCGGCTTCGGCGGGCGAGACCTTGACGCTAATGAAACAATAGAACGTGGAGACCTATGCCGAAGGTAGTCGCGATTATTCAGGCCCGCTTGGGCTCAAGCCGATTCCCGCGCAAGGTGCTGGCGAATCTGGACGGCAAGCCCGTCCTGCAGCATGTCATTGAGCGGGCCAAGCGGGTTCTGGGCGTCGACGCGGTCGTCGTGGCAAGTCCGCACGAAGACGCCCCGGCGTTTATCGAATGTGCCGACAAGACAAACGTGACGCTTTGCGGGCCTAGCGGGATTGATGCTGCGGACGTGATTGGTCGCTTTGCGGTTGTCGCCGCCGAGACTACTGCCGACGTCGTCGTGCGCGTGACGGCAGACTGTCCCCTGTTTGATCCGGATGTCGCGGCGCTTGTCTTACGTCGGTTCCGCGATGAAGGGGCTGACTTCGCGACCAACGACGTCCGCGAATCCGGCTACCCGGACGGGCTCGACGTGGAAGTGTTCACGCGGGCGCTCCTCGAGCGAGCGAACCGCGAAGCCGTGACCCCGTTCGACCGGGAGCATGTCACGGCCATCATGCCGCGCCTTACGGGCGTGCGTGTGGTGCTCGTCAAGAAGCCCGGCGCCACAGGGGCTAGCTCCGAGAAATTCTCCATCGACACGCCGGAGGACTTGGCGCGGGTGGACGCAGAGCTGCAGCGGCGACAGGCGCCAGTGAAGCCGGTCAGGGTCGGCAAACGGTGAAAAAGCCCGCACTGAAGCAGAGGGCGGCTAAGACGCTGCGGACACTGGCCGATCTAACCACAGACCGGAAGAACGCCAACAAGCACACAGAGCGGGGCGTCGGGATGCTGGAGTATTCCCTACGGACCTACGGGGCGGGGCGGTCGATTCTCGTGGACCGTGACGGGCACGTCATTGCCGGCAATGCGACGCTGGAGCGAGCCGCAGAACTCGGCCTCGGCGTTGAAGTCGTCAAGACGCGCGGCGACAAACTCGTGGTCGTGCAGCGCGAAGACCTTGACCTGAATGACCCGAAAGCGCGCGAGCTTGCCATTGCCGACAACCGCGTGGCGCAAGTCGATCTGGCGTGGGATGCTGACACGCTGAAGGGCCTGCAAGATGACGGCGTGGACCTGAGCCAGTTCTTCCTGAAGGACGAACTCGCGGGCATCCTCGCCGCCGACGTGACGCCATCGGAAGGGCGCACGGACCCGGACGACGTGCCGGCCGAGCGGGCGACCAGCATCAAGGCTGGCGACCTGTTCGAGTTGGGTAAGCATCGGCTGCTGTGCGGCGATTGCGCGAAGGCCGAGGACGTGGCGCTGTTGATGGGCGACGCGCGGCCGGCCGTCGTGATTACTGACCCGCCGTACAACGTCGGTTTCGACTACGGCGAATCGGTCGATGACGAGAAAACCGGCGCCGCTTACGTGGAATGGTCGCGCGGCTGGTTTGGACTCGCGCGGGCCTTGAGTGAATCGTGCGTTGTGCTTACGTCAGGCATTATAAACATGCCGATGTGGATTGCCGACATTGAACGGACGCACCGGATCATCGCGTGGGTCAAAGAGAACCAGTGTAGCCGCAACGACATCGGGACGACCAGCGGCTTCAATATCTGGGAGCCGGTGCTCGTCTTCGGCAAAGCCAAGAAGTGCGTCGCGCGTGACTCCTTCAGTATCCCGATCGGAATGCAGGCGGACGCAGCCATCAAGGCGTGGTCGTGGCTGATTGAGAACTTCAGCGAGTCAGGCGATCTGCTCTATGAGCCATTCAGCGGCTCAGGCACGACGATGATCGGCTGCGAGACTCTCAGCCGTCGGTGCTTCGGCGTGGAGGTTGAACCCAAGTACGTTCAGCTCGCCGTAGATCGCTGGCAGAATTTCACCGGCCTGAAGGCCGTCAAGGTCGGCTAAATGGCAGGCAAAAAGTCCCACGTAAAAGGCGCGGCATTCTTGGCCGCGTACGCCAAGACAGGGAACATCTCGATCGCTGCCAATATCGCAGGGTGCAGCCGCCGCGATCACTACCGCTGGATCAAAGATCCGGCGTACGCGCGGACGTTTGACGACGCGACGAAAGAGGCCATCGACCGGCTGGAGGCCGAGGCGCGGCGGCGTGCGACGCAGGGCGTGGAAGAGCCCGTGTTTGGCAAGCTCCCTGGCAAAGACACGGGCACGGGGCAAGTCGGCGTGATTCGGAAGTATTCCGACACCCTGCTGATCTTTCTACTGAAGGGCGCGAATCCGGAGAAATACCGGGAACGCTATGAGCACAGCGGGCCAAGCGGTGCGCCATTAACATTCACGCTGAAACTCGACCGAGCCGATAGCGATGCCTAATCTGACCTATCAGCGCCCCTGGCTCTACGACAAGCAGCGGGACGCGATCTTCTGCGCCGAGCGGTACGGGATCTGTGAGGCCACCACAAAGGCCGGCAAGACCGCTGGCTGCATGGTCTGGCTGCTCGAGCAGGCGATGGCGGGCAAGGATGGGCAGAACTTCTGGTGGACCAGCCCGATCCGAGACCAGGCGAAGGTCGTGTACCGTCGCATGAAACGCGCGCTCCCGCGTGAAATCTATCAGGCGAACGAAACCGAACTGACGCTGACGCTCGCGAACGGCGCCACGCTCTGGTACAAGGGCGCGGATCACCCCGATTCGCTCTATGGCGACGACGTCTATGCGGCGGTCGTCGATGAAGCCTCGCGCTGCAAGGAAGACGCATGGCACGCGATCCGCTCCACGTTGACCGCCACGCGCGGTCCCGTGCGCATCATTGGGAACGTGAAGGGGCGTAAGAATTGGGCGTATCATCTGGCCCGCAAAGCTGAGAGCGGCGAGCCGGGCATGCACTACGCGAAGTTGACGGCCTACGACGCGGTCGAGGCGGGCATCCTGCAGTCAGAGGAAGTCGAGGACGCACGCCGGCAACTGCCCGACGCGGTGTTCCGCGAGCTGTATCTGGCCGAGCCGTCCGACGATGGCGGGAACCCGTTCGGGCTGGCGGCGATTGCGGCCTGTGTCGGGGCACCGGGAGATTTGCCGCCTATTGCGTGGGGGATCGACCTCGCCAAGTCGGTCGATTGGACGGTCCTCGTCGGGCTGAACGCGGACGGCGCGGTCTGCCAATTCGAGCGGTTCCAGAAGCCGTGGGAAGACACGATCGCGACGATTCTCGCGCGCTGCGGGACCGTGCCGGCGCTGGTCGATTCCACGGGCGTCGGCGATCCGGTGCTCGAGGCGCTCCAGAAGCGCAGCCGGGACGCTGGCGGCCAGATGACGGGGTTCAAGTTCACGAGCGGGAGCAAACAACAGCTCATGGAAGGGCTCGCGGTCGCCATTCAGCGTCAGGCGGTGCGGTTTCCAGACGGGCCGATTCGCGCCGAACTGGACAGCTTTGAGTATCAGTACACCAGGACGGGCGTCTCCTACTCGGCGCCAGACGGCCAGCACGACGATTGTGTCTGTGCGTTGGCCTTGGCGGTGGCGCAGCTCCAGCAGATCCGGCCGGCGTTGCAGTTCTGGGGAGGGCATCTCGTGGAACCGCTGACCGACGAACAGCGCCATGCTGAGGCTGTCGCGGCGCGTGAGGCGAGCGCCCAACTCGTGAAGGACACGATTAACACCGACGGCGTCTTTTGGCCGGGAGGCCGCTGATGGGACCGATTCGCGTGTGGCTCGAAAAGCTGAAAGCGATCCAGCGGATCGTGGACGCCCGGTCGCTGGAAGAAACCGCCGACCTCATGGATCGGTTCACGCATGTCAAGGCGGCGCTCGAGGCCATCGACGGCCACGCAGCGGCACCTGCCCCCCCCGAGATTCACGTGCCCCCTGGCACAAAGGTACAGTAGATGGCCAAACTCACCCTGAAAGAACGCTGGTATCTCGCGCGGCAGGCGCTGGCAGGCGGCATGAACGTCGCGCCCGGGTCGGTCGGATGGGATCTCCTCAACCGCATGTGGCCTGGGGCCGTTGGGGACGCGCCGCGCCGTGGCACCCTGCAGATGCTCGAGGCGTACAGCACGAGCCCCTGGCTCCGCGCGGTCGAGGGGCGGATTGCCAGCGGCACGGCCGCGGTCCAGTGGGAGCTATACGCGGTAAAGCGGCCCGGGGCGGCGAAAGCGATCCGGGCGTCGGAGATTCAGCGGGCGCCGCACAAGGTCCGCAAGTCGTTACTCCTCGAGCGTGAGGCGGCCGGCGACCTCGTGGCACTCAAGGAACATTTGTTTCTCACCGCCATGGACCGCGGGAATCCGTACTTGACCGGCTTGGCGTTGCGGAAACTGACGCAGCTCTATCTGGACTTGACCGGCAACTGTTACTGGCTGAAAGAGCGCAACGGCATGGGGAAGCCGATGGCCTTCTGGCCGCTGGCCCCGCAGTGGATCGTGAACCTGCCCACCGTGACGCACCCGTTTTTCCGCGTGAGCGCCCGCGGCTGGCAGGCCGACATCCCCGCCACGGAAGTCTTGTGGATGGCCGACCCGGACCCCGTGCAGCCCTACGGACACGGCACGGGCCCGGCGCAAGCGGCCGGCGACGAAATCGACACCGACGAGGCGATGGCGAAGACGGTCAAACAGAAGTTCTATAACCGGGCCCGGCCCGATCTGGTCATCATGCCGAAGTCCGAGCACGACACGATCAGCGCCCCCGATCGCGTGCGGCTTGAGCAGCAGTGGTTAAACGAATCGCAGGGATTCTGGCGCTGGTTTAAGCCGTTTTTCGCGTCACGGCCCGTCGAGATCAAGGAACTCTCTCAAGACCTGCAAGCCCTGCAGTTCGTGGATCTGCGCAAGTTCGAGCGCGACACGATCATGCAAGTGACCGGCGGGATTCCCCCGGAAATGCTGGGCATCTTGGAGTCCAGCAATCGGGCCACCATCAGCGCAGCCAAGTACCTGATGGACACGCAAGTGCTGATCCCGCGGCTGGAGTTTCAGCGGGCGTACTACCAGGAAAAGCTCATCCCCGAATACGACGACCGGCTGATCGTGGACTACATTTCGCCCGTCGACGAAGACGCCGCGCAGCAGTTGGAGGCCATGAAGGCGGCGCCGTTCGCGCCCATGATTGACGAATGGCGCAAGATTCAGGGCTTGCCGCCGCTCGAGGCGGGCGCAGGTCAAGTCCATATGGTGCCGACACTGATGACGCCGATGGAGAGTTTCGCACCAACGCTCGGCTCGACCGATCCGGGCCCGGACGACAGGGTGCCGCCACCGGCCGCATGACCCCGTATTACCACCGCGACGATGTGGCGATTTATCACGCCCGCTGCCAGGACGTGTTCGCGTGCGGCGATGCACCAGTCGTCCAGACACTCATCACGGACCCGCCGTACTTTGGCATGGAGTACGCGCTGTCTGTCTTAACGGGGCGCGTGCCGTACGACGAGGCGCAGGACGCGCAATGGCTGGGCCATCTGTGCGCGTGGTATCGGGAATGGCTGCCGCTCTGTCGGGAGATGATCGAGATGGCCACGGGGCGCGCGTGGATCTTTGCAAGTCCGGTCCATTTGCCGGCGCTGGCGCGGACGGCGCACCTGATCCAGTGGCCGATGCGGCAATGCTGGTTCGCGCCGGAATCAGAGGCGCTCGTGCAGTTTGGGCGCCCAGTCCCCGAGGCGCTCGCGGCGGCGGTCGGCCAGGCCGTGGCGGCATCCCGGCATCCATCGCGGAAAGAGGCGGCCGTACTCGACGCGATTGTGCGAGCCTCTGGCGACGGCGCGGTGCTTGATCCGTTTGCCGGCCATGGGGGGACGCTGGTGGCGGCCAAAAGGGCGGGGCTGCCCGCGATCGGGATCGACATGGACGCGCGGGCGTGCGCCGCGATGGTGACCGCATGGGAGGCGGCGTAAATGGCCTGGACGGCCGCGGCGTGGCGTCCGATACGCAAAGGGGCGCCATGGCCGAACGACATCCAGCGGATTGCCGATCGGCTGGCGCCGGCGATGCGGCGCCGATTCTTAGCGGCGATCTCGGGAATCCAAGACGCCGCCAGCCTCGAGGCGCTCACAAACGCGGTGCGGGCCCGCGACGTGGGGCAGATTGAACAGATTCTTCGTGTGCCCTCGGCGGCGCGCGACTTTCAAGAGAGCGCCGCGATCGTCTTGTCGGCGTTCCAGCAGGCCGGCTATCTCACGATGACGCAACTCGGGGATGCCATTGGCGAATCGATCGCGTTCAACCTCACGAACCCGCTCTCGGTCGCGTGGGCCCAGCAAGCGAGCGCGGGGTTGATTGCCGGACTCCAAGAGGCCACCCGCGGGACGATCCGGTCCCTGATCGCCGAGGGGCTGCAGCAAGGCGTCACGGCCGCCGAGACGGCGCGTCTGCTTCGGGCCTCGATTGGGTTGACCGATAACCAAGCGATCGCGGTCATCAACTATCGCTACGACCTGATTGACGCCGGCCGCACCGTGGACGACATCGCGCGACTCACCGCACGCTACGCGCGGCAGCTTATTAATTACCGGGCGAACACGATCGCAATTACAGAAACGCAAACGTCCGTCCAGCAGGGCCAGCGGCAAGCCTGGCAGCAAGCGGCCGATCAGGGCTATCTCCGCCGGGACCAGACGCGCCGGGTATGGGTCATTGACCCGGGAGCATGTCCGATCTGCGAGGCGATGGACGGGCAGACCGTAGGGTTTGATGAGCCGTTCCTGTCCGACGGTGAAACCTTCGACATGCCGCCCCGCCATCCGCGCTGTCAATGCGTGGTGAATTTGGAGTTTGTCTAACCTCGTGTCTCTCGCGAGCGATACGATCGTGACCTCAGACGGGCCGGGGCGTCCTGGTCCGAAGCCGCAAGACCCGCGCGTGGTCGCCAGCCGATTTATTGGGGTACGGATTAACCCGATCGAACACGAGCAACTGATCGCCCTGGCGTCAGCGGAAGAGACCACGGCGAGCGACATCCTACGCGAAGCCTTGCGGCTGTACGCCTACCGCACGCGCACCCGCCTGTAAAACGCTATTCGTCCCCGGAGCGCATCCTGAAGATGCGCATGCCTCCGTTTGCGAAATCCTCAATGGCGTTCACCGTCACGGCCGGAGCGGCCGGCGTCGGCGAAGCCGCCGTCACGATTACTACCGACGGGATCGATCGCTCCCGCGATCGCGTCATGCCGCAGGGCTGCCAGCTTGGCGGGTACCTGAAGAATCCCGTCGTCCTTTTTGGCCACGACTACTCCTCGATTCCCGTCGGTACCTGCACGGCGATTGAAGCGACCGCGAACGGCCTCAAGGCGACCTGGAAGTGGCTGACGGGCGATCCGTTTGCCGAGCGCGTGAAAAACGCCTGGGACCAGGGGATTTTGCGGGCGGCGTCCATTGGGTTCAACCCGATGAAGTGGGCCTACGACGAAGAGCGTCGTGGGTACGACTTCCTCGAGTGGGATCTCCTGGAGTTTTCGATCGTGCCGGTGCCCGCGAACGCGGAAGCCGTCCGGGCTGCCGGCCTGCCGGTGAACGAGCCGGCAGCCGTGACCGTGAAGGTCGACACGGCGGACCTCCAGGCGGACATTCGCGCGCTGATTGCCCGGCTTGACGCAGCGACGGCCCAGAAAGCTGAATCCAACCGCTGTGACGCCTGCGGCAAATCCTGTGACTGCGACAAAGAGGCGTGCGCGCACGAATGCGCGGGCTGCGCCTCGGATTGCCCGTGCGCGATGGCCAAGCAGGCCAGCGAAGGCCTAGCCATCACGCTCGAAGAGGACGCCGACGCGGACGTGTTGACGCTCGACGCGGACGCCCCAGACGACATTGCCATTAACGCCGACGAGCTGCGCACGGCGATTGCCGATGTGCTGGCCGCGGAACTCTCACAGCAGGCGGCGGGCATGGCCCGCGCGGCCATTCTCGCGGCCTCGGGTCGCATTGACTGAAGGACAGCCATGACCAGACAGGAATTGATCGACCTCGTCAAGACCATCACGGTCCCGCTCATCAAAGAGTCGGGCACGGCGCAGGCGGCCGACGTGGCCGACCTGGTGCGGCAGCACGTGGAGAAGGCGGCGGCCCCGCCCTCGTGGGCCGCGCAGTTGTTCGGCCGCGGCCAGTCCACGACCGAATCTCGCGCCAAAGGGCTCGGGTTCGGCGGTCTGGTCCGCGCCATCGCGATGTCGAAGCGCGAAGGGTCCGGCCTGACGGGGGCGATGAAGCACCTGTCGAGCTGGGGCTACAAGGACATCGCCGACGGGTTTGCCAATGCGCAGGAAAAGGCGCTGGCGGCCAGTTCGGCGACCGCGGGCGGTTATCTCGTGCCGGTGGAACAGTCCGCCGAAGTGATCGAGCTGCGCCGGGCGCAGACGGTCATTCGCGCGTCGGGCCCGCGGGAAGTGCCGCTGCCGTCCGGGACGCTACAGGTGCCGAAGATCACGTCCGGCGCGACCGGCGCCTATATCGGCGAGAACACCAACATCACGAAGTCGCAGCAGGCGTTCGGCAACGTCTCGTTGACGGCGAAGAAGCTGGCGGTCCTGACGCCGATCTCGAACGACCTGATCCGGCAGAGTTCGCCGCAGGCCGACGCGGTCGTGCGGGACGACATTGTCCGCTCGTTGGCGGTCACTGAGGATGCCAACTTCCTCCGCGGCGACGGCACGAACGGCACGCCGAAGGGACTCCGCTATTGGGCGCCCGCCGGCAACCTGATCGCGGCGGCGTCCGTCTCGCTGGCCAACGTCGCCACCGATCTGGGGTCGGCGATGGTCAACCTGATGAACAACAATGTGGCGCCGGGGAACTGGACCTGGATCTTCGCGCCGCGCATTTGGAAGTACCTCTACACCGTCCAGAACACGAACGGGTTCTACGCGTTCCGCGACGAACTGAGCACGGGCAAGCTGTGGGGCTTCCCGTTCAAGGTGACCACGAGCGTGCCGATCACGCTGACGGTCGGCGCGAACGCGGACTGCTCGGAAGTCTATTTGTTCAGCCCGAACGACATGGTCATCGGCGACAACCTGTCGCTGTCGATCGACGTGTCGATGGACGCGGCGTATCACGACGGGTCATCGGTCGTGGCGGCCTTCTCGCAGGACCAGACGGTCATTCGCGCCATCGCGGAGCACGATTTCGCCGCGCGCTACGCCGAGGCGATCTCGGTCATCACGGGCGTCCGCTGGGGCGTCTAAGTCCTGACGATTTAGGGGAGTCACTGACATGATCACACGCTTTCTTGACGAAGCCGAGGCGGTCACCGCGCTCGATAGCGTCTCGTATCACTCCTGCAACGTGGCCGGCTTTTCGTGCTCCTGCGGCGGGGCGCTCAGCACGAGCGGCGCGATCCCGTTCGGCTACTCCGGCTACATGATCGACCGGCTGGGGCTGCAGCGGAACTTCCAGTCCGTCAAGATCGTGCCGACCTTCAAGGGCGTCGTGCAGACTTCGGCGGCCTTCACGAGCTACACGGCCTATCTCGGCGTGTCGGTCGGCCTGCAGCACTCGGCCACCACGTGCTCGGAGGACTTCGGGGACTACTCCACGGGCGACTGGCCGGGCGAGCAGGCCCTGCAGGCCATGACCACCTCGACCAGCACGGCGGATCAGTTCTACTCCGTGGCCGGGGCCGCCGTGAGCGACCAGATCGCGGCGCTGATGACCACAGCCGCACGGACCAGCTCGAGCACGGCCTACGCGGTGCTCGCGACCTACGGGATCAAGGCGATCCCGCTGACGGCGGCCAAGCGGTTCGTCCGCGTGGTCGTGGCGCCGCACCTCGAGGCGACCGGCTGCGGTGGCTCCAACATGACGGGCGGCGCGGTGCTGATCTTCGGCCATCCGGACGAGGCCCCGCAGACGGGCCTGAACGGCCGCGTGTTCGTGACCAGCGCGTGCTCGACGTAATGCGCGTACTCCTGCGGGGCCGCCTGGCGTTGGCCAGCGGCCCCGTGTTCCATGCGGGCGAGATCGTGGCCGTCCCAGACGATCTTGCCGAGCAGTTGATCGCTGAGGGCCGCGCGGTGCTTGTCGCTGACGCGGCCATTGCTACAACGGTGGCCCCTGAGGCCCCGCCCGTCGATCGCCGGATGCGATCAGGTCGTCCCCACAAGGAGCCCCGCTAAGTCTCATGTCGTCGAATGTCGCCTTTGCCAATCAAGCACCCGGATCGGTCGGCTATCAGCGCGACCATCCCTGCGCCGAACATCAGGCCGTGCTCGAGGCGGCGGATGGGCGCGTATCGCTGTCGCGCCGGAAGATTGCGATCTGCGGCTTTGCGTCCAGCTCGCGCTCGCTCATTCCGGTCGACGATCCGGCGTGGTCGATTTGGACGCTGAACCAGCTCTACCGGCACCTGCCGCGCGCCGATCGCCACTTCGACATTCATGTCAACTGGCACGAGGACAACGTCGAGGGGACCGACCATCCGCGGTGGCTCGCCGAGTGCGGGATTCCCGTCGTCATGACCGAGATCCCCGCTGGCCTGCCCACGGCGGTGCGCTACCCGATCGAACGGATGATCCAGAAGTTTGGGATCGACTACTCGACCTCCACGGTGAGCGCGATGCTCATGATGGCGATTGACGAGATCGATCGCGCGGTGGACGCCCGGCTTGGCGAATTGCCGGCGACGTATCCCACGAACGGCCACGCCGTCACCTCCGCGGCGGACATCGCGGCGCTCACAAAATCGCTGTACCAGGACTACACGATCGGGATTTTCGGCATTGACCTGATCGTGGGCACGGAATACGACTTTCAGAAATCCTGCGTCGAGTTCTATCTCGGGCAGGCCGATGCCCGCGGGATTCGCATCGTGATTCCGCCGCAGTCCGCGCTGTTGAAACAGCGGTGGCGCTACGGCTGGCAGCGGGAACCGGACGGCGGCCTCTTGCGCTTGAGCGACTACCAAGCGCGGCACGCCGACCTTGTTGCTCGCCTGGGGAAGTTGCAGGAGGCGCACGCGCGCCTGATCGCGGAGATGCAAACCCTGGACGGCGCCAAGCAGGAAATCGAACACCACTTGAACGTGATTGATCTGCGGAGCAAGGGCGGCCAAGTGCCGCTGTCCGCGGGCTAAGAGGGGATGACGCCATGGGCGGCAGTGTGGTCACGCATGCGAATCAATCCTCGATCTACGTGGCCTGTTCGTGTGCGTTGACGTCGATCGGGTACGACTTCGGGTTTAACGCCAGCTTCGTGCGCGTGAGCATCTTCGCCGGGAAGCCGGCATACCTGACGTTCCAGTCCTCGGTCGCCTCGACCAGCGATCACTTTGTAAGCACGGGCGAAAGTTTCGCCAGCCGGATTCCCGTCACGCGCAATGTGGCGTGGATTACGACGGCGAGCGGCGCCGAAATCTCCATTCTCGCGCTGGGGGACTGACATGTCTGAATGGTGGGAGATCGCCGCGGGCACGACCAGCACGGGCACGCAAGGGCCCGTCGTGCGACAGGTCGCGAGCCAGGTGGCCGCGCTCGAATTGCAGTCGTGCAGCGTGACCACGGCGAAAGTGGCCGCTGGGAACATCACCTCAGAGAGCGCCAGCGGGAACCTGAAGCAGCGGTCCGTGACGGTGGCCATTCCCAGCCTCGCCTCGTGCCAGACCGGATTCGGCAGCACGGGGTATGTGCTCTGGCAGCCGCGCGTCGCAGTGACATTGCAGAACCTGGCCGTGACGCCGTATTCCGACTGGTCGTTCAGCACGTCAGGCGCCGACAGCATCGAACTCTGGAGTTGTGCCAGCGGTTCGGCGGGGACGTGGACGGCTTCTTCGACTGCGGTTGGACAGATCGGCGAACGGCTGACCGTGACGCTCGCCTCGACGGGTGCGTCGATTGCCGCTGGGGCTCCGGTGCTGGTCAACTTCGTCACGACGACCTGTTCGGGCAAGACGGGCGGCGTCGTGCAGCTCGACTATACGACGACCGGGTGAGTTGTGCATGTCTCTGACGGTCTGCACCAGCGCGACGAGCACGGACGGGGCCCTCTCCACCACGGCCAATCTGCGCGTGATCCTTGGGGCCACCAGCACGGCGGCCGACACGGACGCGGCGCAGCAGATGGCGATCGTGCGGGCGAGCCGGTGGGCCGACAGCTATCTCCGCTATCCGATTTTGAGCCAGGTCTACAGCGAGAGCCTGGCGGCGTATGGCGGACGGACACTGTTGCTGGGGCGGACGCCGATTCGGGCGATCTTGCGCGTGTTCGATTCGACCACCACGTGCGAGGCGACCAGCTACAGCTCGACGGAAGTCTGGGTCGACGATGCGGAGGCGGGCACGTTGCAGCGGGGCGCGGCGGGCTTTGCGTGGACCGCCCAGACCGCCTGGGGCGCGGGATCGTACGTGCCGCCCATGAGCGAGCAGCGGACCTGGCTGGTCGAATATCAGGCCGGGTACGTGTATCCGGAAACCTCGAGCACGGAGTACGGCACGACATCCACAGGGCGAACGCTCCCAGAGGATCTGGAGTACGGCGTGCTCTTGAAAGCGGCCGAACTGTACCAGCAAGACGGAGACATTCAGAGCCAGTCGATCGGGGATTTGTCGATTACGTATCGCTCCGAGGGACTGGGGAGCGATCCGCGGACGCCGGCGGAACGGGCGCTCGCGCCCTACCGGCGAGGCTGGTGACCGATGCCCACGGTAGATATCTGGGCGCGACTCGCCAAGGACCTCGTCACGATCGAACCCTACAGCGGGCAGAACCGCTACGGCGAAGCGACCTACGGATCGGCCGTGACGTATCGGGCGCACTGCCAGGGCAAGATCCAGCGAATCACGGGGCTCGACGGACAAGAGCACGTGTCGCAAGTGACGAGTTATCTGATCGGGACGGTGGCGGTGTCCACGCGTGACCGGATCACGTTGCCGAGCCGGTTTAGCCCAACGCAACCGCCGATTTTGGCGGTGCGACAAGTCTCGAGCGAGCGCGGCTGGCACCATTCTGTTGCGATGACGTGAGGCTGTGCAGATCACGCTTGACTTGACCGGCGTAGGGAACGTGCAGGAGGCGCTCGCGCGGCTGGTGGCGCAGTTCCCCGAGGCGGCTGGCGCGGCGCTCTACCAGGAAGGCGAACTGTTGCGGGCCGAATCGCAATCGGTGGTGCCGGTGGACACCGGGATTTTGAAGGGGTCGGCGTTTGTGAACACGCCGCAGACCGACAGTCAGGGCACGTTCGTGACCGTTGGATACGGCGGGGCCGCGAAAGCCTACGCGCTGCGGCAGCACGAAGACACGACGTTTCGACATCGCGAAGGCCAGCAGGCGAAGTTCCTCGAACAGCCGCTGTTGGGCCGCGCGAAGAATTTGGCCGAGTCCTTGGCCGCACGGATTCGGCGGAGTGTGGGGCTGTGAACGATGGGCATGGTCGCAGACGATCTGGCGGACTACCTCTCGACGCAGGGTGTCGGGACGGCGGCAACGGATCTGTTTGTCGGCACGCTGCCGTCCACGGTGACGCAAGGCATCGCGATCCGCGAAACGGGCGGGATCTTCAGCGCGCACACGATGGGCGCGAGCCCGTCGGGGATCGGATCGCCGAAGGCCAAGGTCGAGCGCCCGCGGGTACAGGTGTTTTCGCGGGCCGCGACGTATGCGACCGCGCGGGCCAAGATTCAGGACTGTTTCAACCTGCTCGACGGGTTGCAAGCCACCACGATCAACGGCGTGCTGTACCAGTGGGTGGCCGCGGTACAGTCGCCGATCGATTTGGGTTTGAACGCGAATTTCCAGGCGGAATGGTCGTGCAATTTCGACGTGGTGAAAGCGGTCAGCACGTCCACGACCACGTAGCGAGGATGTGATTCCGTGTCCTTTGTCATCGCAACCTGTAGCCATCTATTGGTCGGCGGGTACGACATCTCTGGCGACCTGACCGGACTGGACGTGAGCTACACCTCGGAAGGCCAAGACGCGACCACGATGGGGCACGATACGCGCCGCGTGGTGGGGGGATTGAAAACCAGCGCGATCGCCGCGCGGGGCTATCTCAATCTGGGGTCCAGCCAGAACGAGCCCGTGTTGTTTGACAACGTGGGCGTGGACGGCACGCTCGTGACGGCCTTCTTGGACGGCATCACGACGGGCAGCACGACGGCGGTGGGCTATGGCATGGGGACCATGCAAGGCTCGCTGAATATCGGCGTCAACATCGGCGCCCTGGTGCCGTTTGATCTGGCGGCGATGAATGGCTCGCTGCTCGTCAAGGCCGTGCCGCTCGAAAACTGGCTCTCCACGGCGCTCTCGACCGACCTCGCGACGGGCGACAGTTTCAATTTGGGCGGCGCGGCGACCAGCGAACAGCTCTACGCCGGTTTTCACGTGACCGCCGTCTCGACCAGTTTAGCGGGGTCGGTGTCCGCGATCATTCAGGCGGCCTCCTCCAGCGGATTTGGCACGGCGAATACACGCGTGTCGTTTAGCGCCCTGTCCACCAAGGGCGGCACGCTGGCGACCCCGATCGCGCCGAGCGCCTTGTCGACGGATCAGCCGTGGTATCGCAGCCGGATCACGACCACGACCGGCACGTCCACGGGGTCGGCCAGTAACGGATTGATTTGGATGGCGATCGCGTAAGCGGCGCCGCTATGTAGGGAGAACCGCACATGTCGTCACTTGTCGCCACCAATACGTTTTTCTGGGCCAACGGCATCGACCTCTCGTCGTATGTCACGGGCGTCACGTTCAACCGGGGATCGGAAGGCCAGGACGCGACCACGATGGGCCAGACGACCCGGATTTCCAAGGGCGGGCTCAAGACCTGGTCGTTTGATGTCCAGTTTCTCTGGGACAACTCGACGGGCGGCCCGGAGCCGACGCTGTGGAGCCTCTTGGGCACCACGAGCTGCGTCGAGTATCGGCACCAGAACGCCTGCTCGTCGGTGAATAACCCGAGCTATTGGGGGATCGCGAGCGTGCTGGATCTGCCGCAGGCGGCGGCCGTGGGCGCGATGTTGACGGTGAACGCGAAATTCGAGAACGCGGGCACGCTGAGCCGGGCGTCCTCGAGCTAGTTTCGCGCGGGATGGAGATTACCGGGCAGGGCGGCACGATCGTGTGCGGCAGCCGCCACGTGGCCACGCTCGGCCCGTGGCGGCTTTCGCGCACCTTGACCGGGTGGACCTTTACGGGGCAGCCGAGGCACATCAACCCGTTCTGGTGGACCCAAGGCCCGCAGCGCGTGACCCTGCCAATGGCGGCCCGCTCTTGGACGTGGGTCGTGGAGAACTTACCGGACCTGGCGGAGACGATCGCGATGGAGTTCGCAGGGGCGCCACGCACGGCCCCTTTCACGTAGGAGACGTATGGAGTTTTTCGCAGGCACCGAGACAGACACGCTGTATCCCTTTGGCGGCGATCAGTATTGGATCGCGGTCAAGCGGGAACTCACGGCGGGGGAAGACCGGGCGCTGGCGCATGCCGCGATCGGGCGAGGCACGCGCGAAGTCGGGCCCGATGGCCAGCCCACCAACGAGGTGGGGTTCGCGCTGGACCTGGACAAAGCGGCGTTCAAGAAAGTCGCCCTTTACCTCCACGAATGGAATCTCACGGATCGACAGAAACGCGTGGTTGACATCGGCACGGAGGCCAAGAAGGTGGCCGCCCTGCGCAACTTAAAGCCGCCGCAGTTCCGCGCGATTGAAGTCGCGATCGACGCGTATGTGCTCGAGCGCCTGATCGAAAAAAAAGTCCCGAGTGGGTCCGATGGGTCGACCGCACCATCGGCGCCTTGAGGCTGTGTCGCTATATGCGCTGGTCCTGGTCGGACTACCTCGCCACGCCGTCTGACGTGCTGGCCGCGGCGATCCAGATGATCGAGCGCGACCAGATCGCGCAGGCGCAGGCGCGGAGCCTCGCGCGGATGCCGCGGCGGTAGTTGATCTATGGCGCTCAACGTCGGAGAAATCGAAGCGACCTTGCGCGCGAGGGACGAACTGTCCCCGGCGCTGCAGAAGGCGCAGGCCGAGCTGGGGAAGTTCGCCAACGCGACCGGACCGGCGCAGCAGAAAGTCGACAAACTGGGCGACAGCACGAGCGCGTTCGGCAGCGTGCTCGTGAAATACCTGAGTGCCGCCGCGCTCGGTCAAGCCATCAAATCCGTCGTGAACTTCGGCAGCGAGATCGCCGACCTGAGCGATCGCTTGTCGGTCTCGACCGACGCGGTCCAGAAGTGGGGCGCGAAAGCGGCCTTGAGCGGCGGCACGATGCAGGACGTGGCGCTGGCGGTCAACTACATGAATCGCACGCTCTCGGGCGGGAGCGATTCCACGATCAGCGCATTAAACAAAGCTGGTCTGTCGTTCCAGACAATTCGCGCCATGAAGCCGGAAGACGCCTTTAACGCGATTGCGCGGGCGATTGCCAAAATTCCCGATCCGATGGATCAGGCGCGCATCGCGCAAGAGTTATTCGGGGCGAAGGCGCAGACGCTGCTGCCGGCGATTCGGGACGGTCTCGGCGAGATTGGCAACCGCAGCGTGATCATGTCGCGCAGCGCGGTGTCGTCCATGGATCAGATGGGAGACGCCATGGCTGAAACGTGGCGCATCGCGAAGGTGATTGGCGCGGAATTACTCGCCAGGGCCGCGCGCCTGAAGGAGCTGAACGATCTGGTCGACAAAGGCCGCGCCGCACAGAAGCAATATAACGACGTCCTTGACTTGGCCGCCGGTCAAGCGGCCGGACGACTCAAAGGCACGCGCGATCTTAATCTCGCGATCGGCGAGGCCGCGACGATCGAGGCGCGATTCAATGCGTCCATCGGCCAGACCTCTGATCAGCAGGCGAAGGCGGTCGCACAAGACGCTGAGCGGCAAGAGGCCCTGGAGCGCATGCGCGATGCGATGGTGTCCGTCTCGGGCGTGGAACTCAATCGGATTCAGCTCGCGATCGAGACACATAGCGCCAACGGACGACTCCTCGTCGACGAGGCCGATCTGGCGATCGCGCTCGGCGTCAGCGAAGGCAAGGTGCGCGCGGTCATGAGCGTCAACGAGGCGCGCACGTCCATGGAAGCCGCGCAAAGCGAGGTCCGTCAAGGCCTCGCGGAGATCGTAAAAGCCTCCCAGGATGCCGAGATCGCCAAAGCGATTGAAGTCGCGCAAGCCAGCGCGCAGTCGTTGGCCGATATCGTCGTGGCGAACCAAGGCGCCCAGGATCGGATCGCGACGGACCGGCTCTCGCGGCACGACCAAGAGATCGCCGCGTTGCGGGACGCCGAACAGCAAGAGATCGCCTCCCTCGGGGTGCGCACAGAGAAGAATGCGGCCTTCTACGACGCCGCCAAGACGGCCATCGAGGCCCATTACCAGCTCCAGCGCGATCTCGCGAACGGGACCGCGGACACGATCACGGAGCGCATGGCGCAGATGGGGATCGAGACGAAGGCCTCGCTCGCCGATGCGGCCGAGGCCGCCAAGCGCGATTTCGAGCAAATGCGTGATTCCGGCCAATACACGACCGACCAGCTCGTCGACGCGTGGACGCGCTATCACGATCAAGCGATCGAGGCGACCTCTGGGCTCGACCGGGTGTTCCACGAAATCATGGCCAGCATGGAGCAGGCGGGGGTCCAGCTTATTGATGGCCTGATCCGCGGATGGGATGCGTTCAAGTCGGCCGCGATGAACATCCTGAATCAGTTCCTCGGGTACTTCGAGAGCGCGTTCGTGCGGGCCTTGATCGGCTGGGCGACTGGCGTGAACGGCGCCTGGTCGAGCGCGTTCGGGAACATCATGCGTGGATACAGCCAAGTGCAGGGCATGTCGGCTGGATTCCAATGGCAGGGCCCGGTCCAAGCCGGCGCGGGGGCGGGAGCGGTGGGCACGCCCGGCGCGGGATCAGGGATCGGCGCTGGCGGTATGGCTGGGGTCGCGCTCGACGCCACGATCGTGGGGGCCATGCCGCTGATCGCGATGGGACTTGAGGCTGGCGGTTCCTGGCTGCTCGACAACATGGGTGGCTGGCTGGGGATTGCCCCTGGCGATCCGACGCAAGCCCTGATCGATGACCAAGCCGCGATCGACGAGGCGTTGGCGTACTCAGGCGGGGAGTACTACAACGAGGACGGCAGCCCGACGATGGCCGGGTTACTGGACCCGAGCGCGGGAGGGCAGTACGCCGAGGGCGGCATCGCCACCCGGCCCGTGTCCGGCACGTTTGGCGAAGCGGGGCCGGAAGCCCTCGTGCCGCTCGATCGTTACGACGCCCTTCTACAGGGCGGCAGTATCGATCTGTCGGGCGTGGAAGATCGGCTGGACAGCCTCGAGCGCGCCCTCCTGACGCGCCTGCCTCGGGCGGTTCGCGATGCGGTGCAACTGCGATGAGTGTCGCGATTACCCTGGCCCTGCAACTCGAATTGAACGGGGTCGGCGGCGGCTGGACCGACGTGGCGGCCGATGTCCGCATGGGCGACGGGTTGACGATTGACTACGGGATTCAAGGCGCGACCGCGCTGGATCGGGTCGCCTCGACGGGCCACTGCACGTTTGTGCTTGACAATATGGCCACAAACTCGGCTGGGCTGATCGGCTACTACAGCCCAAACCACGCCAACGTCCGGAGCGGGTTCGGGTTGGGGATCGGCGTGCGCGTGGCGATCACGTATAGCGGCACGACGTATTACAAGTTCCGCGGCGTGCTGGACAGCATCCAGCCAGAGCCCGGGGTCTCGCGCGGGCGCCGGGTGTTCTGCACGGCGGTTGACTGGATGGACGAGGCCGCGCGGTGGAAAGTCACCAGCCTCGCGACCCAAGTGGGCCAGCGCAGCGATCAGGTATTTTCGACCATCGTGGCCGCGGTCCCGTCGCAGCCCGCCGCGCAATCGGTCGCGACCGGCTTGTCCACGTTTCCGTACGCGCTCGATACGTCCCGCGACGAATCCATGATGGCGCTGAGCGAGTTTCAGCGCGTGGCGGTCAGCGAGCCAGGCTACATCTTCATCAAGGGTGACACGACACAGGGCGGCACGCTGGTGTTTGAGAACCGGCAAACCCGCCTGATCAACACGACGAACGCGGTCACGTTCGACAACACGATGCTCCAGATGGACGTGGCGCGGCTGCGGAGCGACGTGCTGAACAAGACGCAAGTGACCGTCCATCCGCGCCAGGTGGACGCGGCGGCGACGACCGTCCTGTACTCACTCCAGCAGCCCACCACGAACAGCATCGCGCCGGGGCAAACGCTGGTCCTCTTGGGGCCGTACCGCGATCCGAATCAGCGCGCCGCACGCGTGGGCGGAACCGCGATGGTCTCGCCAGTATCGACCACCGACTACACGATGCACTCGGCGGCCGATGGGACCGGGTCCGACTTGACCGCGGACTTTAGCGTGACGGCGGCGCTGGGCGGGAATGGGGCCCGATTCACGATTACCAACAACGGGGCCACGGCGGGCTATATCACGAAACTTCAGTGTCGGGGCAAGGGAATCTACGACTACGAAAACGCCCTCATGGAGTCGAGCGATAGCACGTCGATTACGGCCTATGGCGAGCACGTCCTGTCGTTTGACATGTGGTACCAGTCCGATCCGGTCTTTGGGCAGGCGGTCTCCGAGTGGTTGCTGCACCTGTTTGATTCCGCGCTGACCTACGTGAATCGCGTCGGGTTTTATGCGAGCGACACGGCCGCGCTCATGTCGGCCGCGTTGACCTCGGACATCAGCACGCGCGTGGGATTGGTCGAAACCGTCTCTGGACTGACGGACGTGATCCCGTCCTCGAGCGCGACGAACGGCTACTACATCAACAGCGTGCGCCTCCAGATCGGCGCGGGCGATTTGCTCTATTGCAGTTGGGGACTGACGCCGGCTGACACGCTCCAATACTGGCTACTTGGGCAGGTTGGGGCCTCTGAGGTTGGGGTCACGACGCGGCTGGGGTACATCTAATGGCAACCACGCGCACGACCGGCGAGCTAATTACAGCCGCGATTTGGAACGCGGCCCTTGCCGGCCTGACCGACGATGGCCTGACGTACAGCGGCAACGTCTCGGGCACGATCACGGTGGCTGACTCGACGTCCGCGACGTGCTTTGTCGGGCTGTGGGAAAGCGCCACGGGGAATCTGTCTCCGAAGACGGACGCGGGGATCACGTACAACGCGAGCACGGGCGTCTTGACGGCGACGGGATTCAGCGGGCCGCTGACCGGGAACGTGACGGGCAACGCCAGCGGCACGGCGGCGACGGTCACAGGCGCGACCCAGGCGGCGATCACGAGCGCGGCGAATCTCGCCACGGTCGGCACCATCACCTCCGGCGTGTGGAACGCGGGGGCGGTGACGAGCAGCGGCCTCCTCACCGTCTCCGGCGCAGGCACGCACGCGTTCAGCGCGTCGAGCACCAGCGCGAACGCGCTTGATCTCTTGAACTCGAATACCGGCGCGAACGCCGACGCACAATTTCGAGTCGCCAACACCGGAGCGAGCGGCGGCGATGTTTACATCCAGGCGTTCTCGGCTAACAAGAGCACGTCCGGCTATGTAGTCACGAGCGGCGGTGCGGTCGTCACGGACACCGTAGGCGGCTTGTCACTCGGGGCTTTGCACGCTTCTGGCGACGTCCGCCTCTACTCCCGCAACGCGCTGGCGGTGACGTTCGGGGCGAGCCAGTTGGCGACGTTCACGGGGGCGATCAGCGTAGCGGGGACAAGTACCGTGACGGGGCAAACCTTCGCCACGCGCGGGTCAGTGGGTGCGCCGGGCTACAGTTTCGTGCTCGATACCGACACGGGGATTTACCAGAGCGGCGACGGCAACAACGCGATTCAGTTTGTGTGCGGAGGGGCAGAGATTGGCGGCTGGTCTGGCGCGAGCTGGGCGCTTACTCTTAGCAGCGCGGCACGAGGTACTGGTGCTAAGGCTGGGCCGTTTATTGAGATCGGGCGCAACTCGTCCGGCAGTGGAGCAGCAGGCGCGATATATATGACCTGGTTGGACGGCAATACCTCTGCCGTCTGGGTGGATGCGACAGGAGACCTCCGAATTGTTAATGGCAGCGGAAATGCCCCGCAAGAGGACGGCACGCCGGCTGATACCAGCGGAACCGTGGTCGGCGATCAGACGAGCTGGTACGAGCGCAAGGCCAATATTAGGTCGCCGAGACTCTCGCCAACTGACGCACTCCGGCGCGTGATCGACGCAGAAATCAGCGACTACGAGTTCAAGTCCAAAGGCTATCTCACGCCAGACGGCAAATCGCCGCAGACATTCACCGGCTATGTGGGGCGGAAGCGGACGGACTGGTTTCTTAAGAACTCCGGCCCGCAGCAGGAGCCGTGCCTGAACGAGATTTCAATTCTCGGCACCTACGCGCTCGCGTTCCGCGACGTGGACGCCCGCCTTGCTCAACTGGAACGCCAGATACAGAGGGTCCACTGATGGCGAAAGAGAAGAAACCGACCGACGCGCCCGATCCGGCCAAGCCGATCAAGCTCCACAAGGAGCAGTACTGGCAGTTGAGCGCCCTGGTCGGCCGGGCGAATCTGGCGGTCCAGCAGGCGCAAGCGGCCCAGCAGGCGCACCAGCAAGCGGCACAGGCCGTCGTGGCGTGCATGCAGACGCTTGGGCTGGACCCGGCCGCGAACTACCAGATGAACGACGAGGCCTTGACGATTGTGAAGCAGTAGCGGCAAGCAATTGCGTCCGCTCGGCCGGTCTCATGAGCCGGCGACAAGGGGCAGCTCGGCCCTGCGGACGCAACCAAGTTGAGCACGGGAATTGAGCCTCCCGCTGACGCCATAGGTAGGGCGATCAGTGTGGAGGCTTTGCGTTTGGCGGGGAAGTTGGGGGACATGCAAACGGACGAGATTGCGGCGCTCCGCGAACTACTGATTCAGCGGTTCAACCAGTCGGACGAGCTGCACTCGTTGCGCTCCGAGGAAGTGACGCGACGGCTCGATGATCTGACCGTGCAAGTTAGAGAAACGAACGGGCGCGTGCGCCAGCATGAGGCCACGCTGAACGGGCACGCCCCGCGCCTTGCCGCCGTCGAGCGCGACGTTAGTGACGTGAAAAGTGAAGTGAAAGCCGGGCGGCGCACATTGTTCTCGGACCTAAAAACGATCGTGCTCGTGGCTATTGCGTTAGTCACCAGCACCGTCGCGGTCCTCGGATTCTTTGGGAAACTCCAATGATGGAACAGGCAGAACTGCGACTGCTGATTGTCGGCGCGGCGATGGCGTACAGCCTCGAGCCCGATCTGGTCGAGGCGGTCGTGCAAGTGGAGAGCGGCGGCAATCCCTTCGCCTGGAATCCTGAACCGAAATACCGCTGGCTCTACAACGTCCGCACGCATCAGCCGTTCCGCGCGTTGACGCAGGCGGAAGCGTCGAGCAAGACGCCGCCGTTGGACTTTCCAGTGCTCGCCGGAGACAGAGACAACGAGTGGCTAGCTCAACAGGCTTCATGGGGCCTGATGCAAGTCATGGGCGCCGTCGCGCGTGAACTCGGATGCAAGGTGCCGTACCTGCCGGAGTTGACGCAGCCGGATCTGAATCTTGATCTCGGCTGCCGGCATCTCGCCTCACATCTGAAATGGGCACAAGGCAACGTGCGGAAGGCGCTCGGGGCTTATAACGCGGGCCGCGGCGGTGCCGAGGGAACGGCGGGGCAAGCGTACTCCGCGCACGTTTTGGCGGGACTGGACGCCATCCGGAGGCATGTGTGATGGCCAACGCGCACATTGATGTTCGCGGCATTCCCGAAGTGCTCTGGGGTGTCAGGCGCGAAGTCGCCCGCATCCTGCGATCAGTAGCAGGCGGAGAACCCGCCGCCGTGTCCGCGCGCCTGCGGGAAATCGCGGATGCCTTCGAGTGCGGCCAGCCGCCAAAGGATCAAGCGTGATGCCGTTGACGGAATCCTTCCGCCTCGTGGACGGGAAGATCGTGCCCGGCTATTCGTATGTCCGCGATACGCAGCTACGCAAAGCGTTCTACGACGTGACGCGCGTCATGAGTGGGCGCATGGAAAGCGGAGACTGGCCTCCACAAGAGCAGGAAGAAAACGTGGACTGCGGCCATGCGGCTGCCAGCGGGCCGGCACGGAAGGACTGACATGGGCACGTTCGCGATCGGCGGGCTCGTGGTGCTGCTGGTGCTCGCCGGCATCGCCGGGATTTTGCTGGCCCTTGGCGGCAAGGACGATCGAGAGTGAACGTCACCCGGTCGGGCGTCGTGGTCTCAGGCTACGCCGGCAGTGGCGTGCAGATCGCCGCGCCGGATGGGGCACTCCTGATGCTGCACGGCGGGCCGGCGGGCGATCCTGCGCTGCTCGACGACGAGACGATCGTGTACCGGGCGGCGGACGACACGCTGCACCGCTGCGGGCTCTGGGGCGGGTCGGATGAACTCGTGGACCCGCAAGGCAGCTCGCCGCTCTACGCGGGAGGGGGGCAGTGGCTGGCCTTCCTGGCGGGGAATGGTGGCGTGCGTGCGCCGTGGGCGCTCCGGTTGCCCGCTGCCGCCGCTCTAGGTATGGCTCCGGACGGGACCGCATTTGTCGTCGTGGACTATCAGGGAGATCGCGGCATCGCGGCCTACCGGCCGGGCCAGCTCCAGCCGGCCTACGTGCTGCCGGACGCGCGGGTCCAGGTCGGGCAGTTCGCCTGCCTCGACGGCGGGCGCTTCGTCTGGACGATCGCGGACGGGCAGAACATCCTCCGCGCCTCGGGCCTGCCGGCGCCGGCCCAGATTGAGCCCGCCTACGGCCCGGCCCTGATCGAGGTGGACGGCGAGGTCTGGATCGCCTACGGCACGCAATCCGACCGGCTGCTGTTGCACCAGCTCTCGGACGCCTCGAAAGGCTTTGTCCTGTCGACGCGGGAGACGTTCGGGCTGGCGCTCTGGTCGCCGGCGCCGTGCGAGATCGAAGCCTGCTGGTCGGGGAACACCGGCCACGTCGGGCCGATCACGCGGGCGCGTGTGCGCCTGGCTGACGCGCAACCGATCCCGTTTCCCGCGTGGCCAAAGCTCAACCGCAAGGTCGGCGTCGGTTATTTCAAGGTGACAACCGGCGCGGGCGCGTTCGATGCGCCGGGGCACTTCGAAATTCTCACTGACGGCGTGCCGTGGTTCTCGGTGCGCGACAAGACGCGGCCCGTGATTGCCGATCTCGAGAGCGCGGCGAGCGTGCCGGTCGGACAACTGATCGCGATCTTCGCGGACGTGTATCAAACGTGGGACCCACGACAGATAGCGGATCGCCGCGGGGTTCCAGTGATCTGGTACTCGGATGAGTTCCCCTACCCAGATCGGAGCGTCTGGCCGACGTCGGGCGATTTCCTCATGCTCAAGTGTTACCCGACCGCCACGCCGGCCGAGATTGACCGCGAACTCTCGCGCCTTGAGGGCGTCCATCCGCGTCTCGCTGTGGCGTGGCCGTCCTACGTGCAAACGCCGCCGACGTGGAGCCTCGCTGAGTGTTTGGCTCACCAGCGGCCCTTGTTCGACGTGGTGCGCCGACACCCGTCCGTCACGCTGATCGGCTGCTTCTCTGGCCCTGGCCGCAGTGGCGGCATCGGGACGTACCCGGAACTCGCGCCATATGTAGACCGGCTGCTGGCGGCAAGCGACGGCCTACCTAATCTGGGCGTGATCGTGCCCACTCCTGGGCCGACGCCAGCGCCCGTGCCTGTTCCAGATCCAATTCCCGATCCCGAACCAAGTCCCGAACCCGTTTTCCTTGGAGGAGTTTTCATGGCTGACATCGCAGGCGTCATTCACTACGACGGCACAAGGCCGTCCACCGCGGCAGGCAAGCAGCGGCTGTCCATGCGAGGCGGCGGCGTGTTCTCCGTCGAGCGCGACGGGTCAGTTCGTGGCGCGGACGGCAACGCCGACGGGCGGTTTGAGCAGTTTGCGGTCAAGGGCGATCTCGTGACCGTGAACAGCGCGAACCCCGGCGAGCCGGACAACTTCCACACGTTCGCGGGCGTCGATGTCTCGGGTTTCTAACATCGTCGCGGCGCTCGGACGCGGCGGGCCTAGCCCGTGGCCGCCGCCGCCGCGCGAGCTGTTGCCGCCGTTCCCGCAGCCGACAGGGGCGCAGCCTGGCAACCCGCAGGCCGGATGCTGGACGCATGACGCCTTCGACCCGACGTTGCCCTTCGTGCGTCCCGGCGTGGACATCGACTTTCATCGCGCCAACGTCATGGGGTTGCGCAAGGCGGGACTTCCGCAGGTCGGCGGCAACACGTTCGATCCGTCGTTCATCGTGACCTGGTTTCACTACCAGTACATGTTGAAGGGCGCGGGCGATCAGATGCTCGACGCACTAGTAGCCGCAGGCAACACGCACATCGACCTGCATCGGGCGGCATGGATGGGGCGCATGACGGCGGAAGGCGCGCCGGCCTGCTCAAGGGAAGAAGCTCTACAAAGCGTCCGTGAATGCGCGGCCCGCATCCCGTTCCCCATCGTCAACCTCGCCATCGACAACGGGGCTCCGGACCCCAACGAACTGAAGCTGTGGATTGACGACCTGATCGCCGCGGGCATGAAGATCGGCTGTCTCGCCTGGCAGATGGATCAGCGCATGTCGCCAATCGACTGCTGCGACTACATCAACTGGGCGGCTCCATATCTGCACGCGCGCGGGTGCAAGGTGGCCGTGCATTGGATCAACGAAGCGTGCGCGTGGTGGTCAGACGAGAACGAAGGCTACGCCACTGGGAAGCGGTACGACGTGTGGAACCGATTCGATTTTCAACGGTGGGCCACCGGGAAGATCGACTACCACTACATGCAATTCGATGTCAACGCGGCCGTGCTCGACGTGCGCCCGAAGCAGGGCGGCATCATCGGGGCCATTCAGGACGTGCTCGGCACGCTGACGACGCAGAAGCTCGTCGTCGCGGAGTACGACATGCAAGCGGAGTTCAACGACCCGTCAGGGCGACCGGAACTCTACGGGGATCTGAAGGGGCGTTGCATTCAATCCGCGACGATCAACGGTCGCACGGTCAGCGGGTACCTCAACGGCGCACGGCTTGAAGATGGGAGCGTTCTCTGATGCCTGAACTCCCGCCATATGTGTGGCTCGTGATCGTGTCCGGCGCCATCGGCTACTGGCTCGGCGTCGAGGTGTGGCACGGGCTGTTGTATCTCTGGCACGCGCTGCCGGCCATCGGGCACGGGCTGCTGCACGTGCTCACGTTCGGGATCACGTAGATGCACGCGGCCCCAGCCGGCGTGAATCGCTACGCCGATCTGGCCGACCGGAACCGGACGATCTGCGACCTGTGGCGTGAGGGCCACAGCCAACAGGCGATTGCCTTCATGGTCGGGCTGAAGCAGGCGCGGATCTCGTCGATTGTGCGGGCGTATGGGCTGCCGGCGAACGGCCTGGGGCGCAAACGGAGGACGACATGAAGGGACAACTTCTCGCGATCGTATTGCTTGTGCTTGTGCCGATCGCAGGGACGCAGGGACAAGAACCGCCTGAGCGTTACCCCGGACAGCGGCAGCACGCGCGTCCACCTGAGGGCTGGACTTGCTCGCCCGACGCCAAGAACAAGGAACACGAATGCCACTGCAAGCGCATGGTGGGGCCGGACGATCCGCTCTGTGAAACCGAACCCGACCCGCGGGAGTGCTCAGTCCACTGCTGGGCCAAGGCCCAATGGATACCGGACGAGCGCGATCCAGCCAAGGGGCATTACGTGTCCAGTCACTGCGAATGCCCGATCCTCAATTCTGACGGATCGGCCCTGTGCGGGCACGGCAAGTGACGTACCCGCTACGCAATTTGACGTAACAACCACGGCGTCCGACGACGCCACGAAGGAGACACCGATATGGACTGGAACAAGTTGATGGAAACGGCCGTGATGACCTTGGGCCCGCTCGTGATCCTGCTCGCGGCCGAAGGGCTGCGGCGGCTGATGAAGAAGTGGGGCATCGAGGCGGATCAGGCCAAGCTCGATCGCGCCCTGGGTATCGGGAAGTTGGCGATTCAGTTCGCCACGGAGATGCGGGCCGACGCCGAGAAGCGCGGCCGCAAGCTCACGGCCAAGGAGACGCTCGCGATCGCCGTGGACTTCGTGTTGCGAAACAACCCCAGCACGACGCAGCAGAAGGCACTGGACATGATCCACGCGCTGCTGCCGGAGTCAAGCGAGGGCGCGGCATCGTCGCAGGTTGACGTGTCGGTCCCTTTCGGCCAGGCGGCCCAGTGACGCCGGGGCCGATCTCCGCGCAGGCTGAGCAGTACCTGACGACGGAGGTCACAAAGGTGCCGGTTGGCCGGCGCGGCCAGGTCAGCGGCACGGTCACGAATCAGGGCGTGTACGCCGGGGTCGGGGTCCGCTGGAAACAGGCGGGCACGGCCTCTGCGTTCGTCGCCAAGGACAAGACGAGCGGGTGGACGTACGGACTTAGGGCCGGGTGGTCCTGGTGAGACGCTGCGCGAATCCGGCCTGCCGGGACATCCACGCGGAGGCGGGCCGGCTCTGTCCGGGCTGTCGCTATCTGCGCCGGCAGACCGTGGCGGTCGTCGCGGTGGCGATTGTGCTGCTGATCCTGCAGGCGATCCGGTGAGCTACCGGCACCGCGTGGTCTACGTGGGCGGGCCGTTTCGCGCGCCCGATCACTGGGGCATCGCGGTCAACGTGCGCGCGGCGGAAACGCTCGCGCTCGAGGTGTGGCGACTCGGCGCAACGGCGCTATGTCCGCATCTCAATTCCGCGCACTTCCAAGACACGCTGCCGGATCGGGTGTGGTTAGAGGGCGATCTCGAACTATTGAGCCGGTGCGATGCGCTGCTGCTCGTGTCCGACTGGGAAGCCTCACAAGGGACACAGACCGAGCGGCAGTTCGCGCTCAATCGCGGGATTCCCGTGTTCGCGTCGCTGATCGATCTGGCGGCGTGGTTAGGGAGGTAGATGGCGACGAACAAGCGCGTCCCGTGCGCCTGCGGTCGAGGGCTGAAAGGGGCCGACCGCCCGAGTTGTCGTCTCTGCTGGACCGAGCGCGGGGCCGATCTCAAGAAACCGCCCAAGCTCTGCCGGCTGTGCCAATCCCGGCCGGTGAACCCGCGCTCACGTCAAGGCAAGGGGTTCTGCCGGACGTGCTTCGATACGCGCCGGATGGACTGCGTCGAGGCGATTGCGTCTGGGCCTCCAGACACCAGTGCTGGCATCCCGTCGGCCTCGATGACCGTCCACGGAGACGCGGCCGAAGTCAGCCGCACCACACAGGTTCACGTCCGCACGCTGGCCGATCTCGTGCGCGTATGCGAGATCGACACCGACGAATGGATCATCGAGCGGTGGGTGGCGAACAAGTGGGAAGTCGGGACGAAAGCGCCGGACGGCACGGTCAGCACGACGCCGCTGTTCCAGGTGAAGGCGTGGCTCAAGCGGAACGCGCCGATCATCGAAACCAAGGCGATCTTGGCCGATCTGGTGGCCGATGCCAAGAAGCAGATTGCGCCGCGGCCGGCGGTGACGCGCCAGCCGAGCGGCCCGCACATGCTGGAGATTTCCATTCCCGACTTGCATCTGGGTAAGTTGGCCTGGGCGCCAGAGACGGGCGGCGCGAACTACGACAGCAAGATCGCGGCGGACCTGTTCCTGAAGGCGCTAGATGCTTTGATCGCCCGCACTGCGGCGTTCAAGTTTGAGCGCGTGGTCTTCCCAGCGGGCAATGACTTTTTCCACGCGGATACGAAGCAAGGGACGACCACGAGCGGTACACCGCTGGACACCGATAGTCGGTTCCACAAGACGTTTCTCTTGGGCCGGCGGCTGATGGCGGACGCGATCGAACGGTTGCGGCCGATTGCGCCGGTCACGGTGGTCATTGTACCGGGCAACCATGACGCGCTGTCCGCCTTCCATCTCGGGGATTCGCTGGCGTGCCTGTACCACAACACGCCGGACGTGACCGTGATGAACGACCCGATCCCGCGCAAGTACGTCCACTACGGGCAAAGCCTGCTGCTGTACACCCACTCGGATAAGGGCAAGCGGTCTAGTCTGCCGCTCCTAATGGCTACGGAACGCCCGCGCGAGTTCGGAGCGAGTCAGTTCCGCGAGGCGCACGTTGGGCACACGCACGAGTTCAAAGTCCAAGAACTGATGGGCGTAAGGGTGCGCGTTTCGCCGGCCCTGTGCAGTGCGGATGCGTGGCACTCCGAGAATCACTTTGTGGGCAACCTCCGGAGTGCAGAAGCGCTGGTCTGGTCCCGCGACGAAGGCAACGTGGCCGTGGCGACGTACACCGTGCCCGAGAAGCGCGAGAAGGTCGCGTGACGTGTGCCGCCTCACGACGTGGTGCGCCTGTTGGTTCTGCCGTACAGGAATGTTGAGTGGGTTCTGCGCGGCGGACACGGAGGACGACGCGGAAGGTGTGAACACAAGTTACGGCGCGGGCCGTGCCGGGTCTGTTTCCGAGCTGCCAGATGTGCGCCGGACGCCGGCACCAGGGCGAGGAGCCCGCCCGCGCCTCTCCCTAAAATAACAAAGGTTGTAATGGAGTCGGGAATTGACGATCAAGGATTCAGGTAAGCGGCAACACTTTCAGACTGGATCGGTGCGGGACGTTCGGGAGGGGAAGGGCCGGTTCGACTTGCTCCCCACGCGAGCGATTCGACAGGTGGCCCAACATTTCGAAGGCGGCGCGAAAAAGTACGGCGATCGCAACTGGGAAAAGGGGCAGCCATTGTCGCGCTATCTGGACTCCGCGATGCGCCACGGGTTCGCGGCGATGGAAGGCCAGGCCGACGAAAATCACGCGGCGGCGGCGGCGTGGAACTGGCTCTGCTTTATCGAAACAAGGGCACGCATCGCGGCGGGGCTGCTGCCGGCCGAACTCGACGACTTACCAAAATCAGCCCAGTTGCCCGTTGTTGGCAACACGGCGGGTTCGCTCAACGGCGCCTGCGTCCTGGTCGGGGATCAGCTCGGCGTGCCGGCCAACGTCCCGTAAGCGAGTCGGGCTGGATGGGTCCATTTGCCGTGGAGAAGTCCCATCCAGCCCCAGAAGCGGTGTGGGCTATCGAAAGACAGCCCCGATACCCTTTCGGGTCATCGGGGCCAGGCAGCAAACCCGCGCCTCTCGGCTGGGCGTCCTTCGGATGTGCCGATTACGGCGCGTCCGACGCGCGGTGGACTGCTTTTCACTTTAGGCCACGATGTTCCCGAGAGTCAAGCGTGCCGTTCAACGTCCCGTGATGGAAAGAAACCGTCACGAGGACGGAAAGCTAAGACTTATCCCGTGATGCTCCGCGCGCTCCCGTACGCGGTCGCCGGTTGGTGCTGTCGTAATATATAGGGGGATTCCTTGATGGCCGACGCTCACCGAGAGTGCATAGATCGTGGCGAGTGCCGCCCGCGTCATCGGGCTTCCAAGGACACTAGGCGGTGGTGCAAGGGCCGCGTCGGGCGCGAGCACACGTGGCAGGCGGTCGTCGGTGAGCTAATTCACAGGCGCGACGTGCCGGATGATCCCGGCTTCCGGTACGAGTGGCGTCATTGCCCGGAGTGCCACCGGGACGATCCCCGGTGGTATTGGGATCGTGTGCGGCGGTGTCATTGTGGCGAGATCATGGTGTCGCGTGTGGCGAAGGCGCACCGGTACAACCTGAGTGCTGAATACGGCTGTACGGCGTGCGGCTACGTGCCGCCGTCTTCCATGGCGGAATTGGATCGCGTCACGGGACAGTGGGTGACGGCGCCGATCTTCGTCCCGTGCGCCTGTCAGGTTGCAGCGGCGAAGGCCGCGATGCGCGCCAAGTTCGAGCGACACTTTACCGCTGCGTCCTGAGCCCGTCCAACCAGTTCGCCCACGCGGTCATCATGGCCGTGCGCGCCTCGACGTGCTGCGCCCGGTTGTACGCGGCTCGGACGGCGTTGCGTTCCTGGTGCGCGAGTTGCCGTTCGATGACATCGGGCGGGAAGCCGAGTTCGTTCAGGTGCGTCGTCGCGATGGTCCTAAACCCGTGCGAAGTCATCGTGTGCTGGTCGTAGCCGAGCCGGCGAAGGCCGGCGTTCAGCGTGTTCTCGCTGATCGGGCGCTTGGGCGAGCGCATGGACGGGAACACGAGGCGGCCGTCCCCGGTGACTTTCCAGAGCCGCTGCAAGATCGTCACAGCCTGCGGCGCTAAGGGTACCAAGTGCGCGTCCCGCATTTTCATGCGCGGGCCTGGAATCCGCCACAGCCCGCGGGCGAGATCGATCTCGGCCCATTCCGCCTTGCGTAGTTCCCCGGGCCGCAGGAACACGAGCGCGGCGAGTTGCAGGGCTGCGTCGACCACGGGCGAGCCGATGCCGCCGTCCAGCGCCCGCAACAGTCCGCCGATGGCCTTCGGGTCCGTGAGGGCCGGATGATGCCGGACCCTGATCGGGGCCAGCGCCTCCCGCAGATTCGCCGTGGGGTCGTGCGTGGCGCGCCCGCTGGCAATGGCGTACCGGAAGATTTGGCCCGTGATCTGTTTCACGCGATGGGCGGTCTCGTGCCGGCCGCCGCGCTCGACGGCCAGCAGCACGGGCAACAGGTCCGCCGCGGTGAGGCTGGCGATGGGCCGGTCTCTCAGGGACGGGAGTAGATGCCGGTCCAGATAGTGCTGGAGCTTGCCGACCGTGATGGCCTCGAGCGCGTGCGTGCGCTTCGTCAGCCAGGCGTCGGCCACTGAGCCGAACGTGGTGCCGACCCCGTAGCGGGCCTGCTGCCGGAGCACGCTCGGGTCGTGGCCGGCGTCGAGCTGCCGGCGGGCGTCCTCCCGCTTGGCGCGGGCCTGTCTCAGCGAGACGCGGCCATAGACGCCCAGCGAGATCGTTTTCCGCTTGCCGCGGAACCGGTAGTCGTAGCGCCACCAGCGCCCGCCTGACGGGCCCACCAGGAGATAGAGGCCGTGGGTGTCCCGATACTTCTTCGCCTTCGCCTGGGGCCGCAGGGTGCCTAGAAAGCGGTCTGTGAGCACGTGGCGGTAACTCCTCGGGCGGATCGGGCGGGGCGGGCCAAAGTTACCGCCAAAGTTACCGCCACTGTCGCGCGGTGAGCCGTGAGCGGGTTTGAGCGGCGATGGCGCCCAGTTTCGTTGATGTTTCCTCGCATTTCTTGACGGATTATACGCGCCATTGAGCGCCAACGGTGCGCTATGAGCGCACGCACGGATTGCCGGAGGAGGGAATC
>JANLHE010000640.1 GCA_024653875.1 Acidobacteriota bacterium | reverse complement strand
CGACGGCGAAGACGCGCTTGGTGGCGACGCAGGTCTGTCCTGCGTTCGAGAACCGCCCCCAGACGATCCCGGCCGCTGCCGTTGCCGGGTCGGCGTCCTCGAGAACGATCGCCGGGTCGCTCCCGCCGAGCTCCAGCGAAACAGGGATGAGGCGCTCGCCGCACGCGGCGGCGACCTTGCGCCCGGTCGCTTCGCTTCCGGTGAAGAAGAGACGGTCGATCCCCGACTCGATCAGTTGGCTGCCGGTCGCGCCGCCGCCGAGCACGCATTGCACGAGCCCGGACGGGATACCGGCAGCTCGAATCGTCTCGACCAGCTCGATCCCGCAGGAGGGGGTCATCTCGGACGGCTTGAGCACGACCGCGTTCCCGGCCACGAGCGACGCGAACAGCGGAGCGCCGGCGAGCAGCAGGGGATAGTTCCACGGCGCAATGACGCCGACGACGCCGTAGGGCTCCCAGCGGATCTCGACCGTCTTCCGCAGCATCGCAGCATGGCGGGGCTGGAAGCGCCGCGGGCGAAGGGCGCGCGGGGCATGGGACGCCGCCCAGGCCGCCGAGTCGGCGACGACGATCACTTCGAAGAGCGCCTCGAACGGGGGCTTTCCGCTCTCGCGCTCGAGCGTCGACGCGAGCAGCTCGCGCCTCGCGTAGATCTCGCGGCGGACGCGGCCGAGGGCCGCAGCGCGGTCGCGAAGTGGCACTTCGCCCCAGAGTGCCTGCGCCTTGCGCGCCGCGGCGACCGCCGCCTCGATCTCCGCCCGCGACGCGGGCTCGAACTCCCGCCAGACGGCGCCTGTGTTCGGGTCGCGGGATTCGAGGGCGCGGGGCGGGGGAGCGTCGATCGCGGTGGTCATGCGAGGAATGTACACCCCGGGCGAAGGGACCGACGGCAAGAATAGGCAGGTTGTGCGGCGTCACTTCCACCAGCTCATCGTCGTTGATGAACTCGATGGCCTGTTCGAGGCTCATCAGGCGGGGCGGAATCAGGCGGATGGCCTCGTCCGCGCCCGACGCGCGCATGTTCGACATCTTCTTCTCGCGGACGATGTTGACGTCGAGGTCGTTGTTGCGGGAGTCGGCGAAGATGTGGTTCGTCATGCTGGTGCCGCGCGTCTCGGTGAGGAGCTGCGAGCGGCCGGGATCGGGTGTAAACTGAAGGCTCAGGACTTCCATGGCAATCCTCGATTGGTCTCAGTGCCCGGCGGTCGAACGCGTACCTGGCAAAGTCAGCGGCGCGTGGGTGCTGCGCGGGACGCGTATGCCGGTGGCTGCAATTTTTGAGAACCTCGAGTCTGGCGCCAGCCTGGACGACGTGCTGACCTGGTACGAAGGCCTCGACCGGAGGCAGGTTCAATCGGTAATCGAGTTCGCCGCTCGCAGCCTTGATCTGGCTCCGACAGGGCCCTGATGCTGGTCTTGCTCGATCAGGGGATTCCTCTGCCTGTCGGCCGGCACCTTCAACATCACACCGTTCGAACGACAAGCCAGCAAGGCTGGGCCACACTGGGCAACGGCGAACTCCTGACGGCCGCCGAAGCCGAGGGCTTTGACATCTTCGTCACAACGGATAAGAACTTGCGCTACCAGCAGAACCTGTCAGGACGGCGCATCGCGATTATCGTCGTGATGGATGCGCAGTGGCCAAGGCTGGAACCACACGTGGGTCGTGTGGTTGCCGCGATCGATAGGGCCGCGCCAGGGAGCTTCAGCGAGGTTGAGATCCCGACGCGCTGACTGGCTTCGATCAGTCCTGCCGACGGGGCCGCATGTTCGCGGCGAGCACGCGCTTGCGCATGCGCAGGTTGTGCGGCGTCACTTCCACCAACTCATCGTCGTTGATGAACTCGATGGCCTGCTCGAGGCTCATCAGGCGGGGCGGAATCAGGCGGATGGCCTCGTCCGCGCCGGACGCGCGCATGTTCGACATCTTCTTCTCGCGGACGATGTTGACGTCG